>NZ_VFWS01000130.1:0-14475 GCF_006443065.1 Mesorhizobium sp. B1-1-5
GAGCAGAATTCTGCACCGTGGCGACGCTTCCAAGTCGCGGAATGGATTCTATGGTCTGCGCGCGTCGCTTCGCTCCTTGCTCCGCCATAGAATGACGAGGTTGAGGCGGCTTCAACCAATCCCCGGCGTTTGCGCTGATTTCACGGCAATGAACGGAAATCTTGCCCTAAGACAAACGCCAACCTTTCAAAATCCCTGTCCGGGGAACTAGAGCATGTCGACATTCACCATAAGTTGCAGCAGCGAGACGGGCCCGGGCGGAGGCGGTCGGCGGCGCAGCACGCCCGCTATCCCTTGCGCGCCGCTCATCGATGCGTTAGATACTGAACCAAATGGTTCAGTATTCGAAACCCAGCCTCGATGTCTCGTTCGCCGCGCTCTCGGACGCCACACGGCGCGGCGTTCTGGAGCAGCTCGGACGCGCGGAAGCCTCGATCACGGACCTTGCCGAGAAATTTCACATGACCCTCACGGGCATGAAGAAGCACGTCGGCGTCTTGGAACAGGCGGGGCTCGTCACCACCCGGAAAGCCGGGCGGGTGCGGACGTGCAGGCTCGGCCTGCGCGGACTGGAGGAAGAGGCGGCTTGGATCGAGAGATACCGCCGGCTTTGGGACGCACGCTTCGAAGAGCTGGACAGGGTTGTCGAGGACCTGAAACGGAAGGAGGAAGTCGATGGCACAACGGAGTGAGCCTGCTCGCACGACGGTAGAACGGAGGTCCGACCGTGAGCTGGTCGTTACGCGAACCTTCGACGCCCCGGCGCGCATCGTGTTCGAGGCGTGGACCAAGCCCGAACTGTTCAAGCGGTGGTGGGCGCCGAAGTCGATGGGGATGATCCTGCGTTCCTGCGAGATGGATGTTCGCGTCGGGGGCGGGTACCGTTTGGCGTTCGGCCACGACGCCTCGAACCCCGCTGAGTTCTTCGGCAGGTATATCGAAGTGGTACCGTACTCGCGCCTCGCCTGGACCAACGACGAAGGCGGCGACGGTGGACCCGTCACCACGGTGACCTTCGAGGAAAAGGATGGCAAGACGCTGTTGGTCATGCACGAGCTCTATCCCTCGAAAGAAGCTCTCGACGCTGCCGGCACCGGGGCGGCCGATGCGATGGGCGAGACGTTCGGGCAACTGGACGAGCTTCTCCTCACGCTGGGCGCGAGCGCGGGACGACCATGAGGTCGCTCTCACCGCCGGCCGCCCGGTTCTTCGCGACTGCCCTCGTCGGCCCGCGATGGATATCGGCTGTCTCTCGCAAAAATGTGTAGCGTTACTCGGTCTGAAAGCTCGTAAAAACAAATGGTTGGACTAGCAAGGACAGCACCGGGCGATGCGACTTCTGCTTGTTGAAGACGATCCGAGAACCGCGGACTATATCGTCAGGGGACTGACCGAGGCCGGCCATGTCTGCGATCTCTTACGTGACGGTCATGACGGGCTCTTCGCCGCGACCCGCAACGCCTATGACGTGATCGTCGCCGACCGCATGGTGCCCGGCCTCGACGGCCTGTCGATGATCAAGGCGGTGCGTGCCGCCGGCATCCGCACGCCGGCTATTTTCCTGACCTCGATCGGCGGCGTCGACGACCGGGTCGAGGGCCTCGAGGCGGGCGGCGACGACTATCTGGTCAAGCCCTTCGCCTTTTCCGAGCTGCTTGCCCGCATCCATGCGCTCGGCCGCCGGCCGGCTGCGCAGGAGCAGAAGACGGCTTTGCGCGTCGCCGACCTCGAAATGGACCTTATCCAGCGCCGCGTCACCAGGCAGGGCCATTCGATCGACCTGCAGCCGCGCGAGTTCAGCCTGCTCGAAGTGCTGATGCGCGGCGAGGGCCGCGTCATCACCCGCACCATGCTGCTCGAGCGCGTGTGGGATTTTCATTTCGACCCCAAGACCAGTGTCGTCGAGACGCATATCAGCCGGCTCAGGGCCAAGGTCGACAGACCGTTCGACGTGCCGTTGATCCACACCGTGCGCAATACCGGCTACAGCCTGCATGTTCCGGCCTGATCTTGCATCCGCTGTTGCAGGGCGGCCAACCGCCTGCGCGATCGCATGAGCGGGACGCGCTCCAGCCTGCTGCGAAGCACGCCGTTCCGGCTGGCGCTGACCTTCGCCTTCCTTTTCCTGCTGGCCTTCATCCTGTCCGGCGCGATCGTTTATCAGCTGATGAGCGCCTCGCTCGCCAGGCAGCTCGATCAGTCGATCAAGGAGACCTATTCGCTCATCGCCGCGACCCATGCCGAGGGCGACGAGGAGGATCTCGTTTCAACCGTCAGGGACCATGCCCAGTTCAGCCAGGACAAGGACCAGATCTTTTCCCTCACCGACAAGGCCGGCAACCGCCTCGCTGGGGATTTCACCGCTTCCGGCCTACCGGACGGCTTTTCCATCTTCGCTGCCAGCCTGCCAGGTGTGCCGCCCGATACGGAGTATCGCGCCTATTCGGGCACGGTCGGCGACAGCAAGCTGACGGTCGCCTTCTCGCTCTCGGAAACCGAGGATCTCGAAACCATCGTGCTGATGAGCTTCGGCTGGGCCACGCTCTTCATCACTGTCCTGGCGATCGGCGGCGGCGCCGTGCTTGCCTCGCGCGTCCAGCGGCGCCTGGACGGCATCGCCGACACCATGGTCAACGTCTCGCATGGGCGGCTCGACGCCCGCATCCCGCTGATCGGCAATGGTGACGACATCGACGCCGTCTCCGCCCAGGTGAATTCCGCGCTCGAGCGCCTGTCTGCCCTGGTCGACGGCATGCGCGAAGTGAGCGCCAACATCGCCCATGATCTGAAGACGCCGCTCAACCGGTTGCAGATGATCCTGGAATCGGCCGCCGACAAGACGGTGTCGGGCGAGGACGTCTCGACCGAGCTGACCGACGCCCGCGCCGAGAGCCAGCAGATCAACAGCACATTCGACGCTTTGCTGCGCATCGCCCAGATCGAAGCCGGCGCCCGCAAGGCGCGCTTCGTCGATCTCGATGTCGGGCCGGTCGTCGAGACCATTGGCGAGGTCTATGCCGATGTCGCCGAGGACGACGGCAAGTCTCTGTCCACCGTGATCGTTCCGGATACGAAATGGTACGTGCACGGCGACCGCGACCTGCTCATGCAGATGTTGGCCAATCTGGTCGAGAACGCGCTCAGGCATTGCCCGCCGGGCACCGCGATCGAGCTCTCGGTGACCAGGGCAGGCAACCACGTCCTCATTCATGTCCGCGACAATGGCCCGGGCATTCCCGCCGAGGAGCGCGAGAAAGTGTTCCGCCGGCTCTATCGGCTCGATGCCAGCCGCACGACGCCCGGCAGCGGCCTGGGCCTCAGCCTTGTCAAGGCGGTGGTCGACCTGCATGGCGCCGCCATCGTGCTGGAGGACCGCAATCCGGGTCTCGGCGTCACGGTCAGCTTTCCGGCTGTGCGAACTCCGGTGACGTCGTCATTCTAGGGCGGAGCAAGGAGCGCAGCGACGCGCGCAGACCCTAGAATCCATGCCATGACCTCTGCCTAGGAATGCGACGGTGCAGAAGATTCTGTAACCGCTGCAACGCCTTAACGTCACGGCATGGATTCTAAGGTCTACGCGGTACGCTTCGCTTCCCGCTCCGCCCTAGAATGACGAACGTTGGGCCACCGTCGGCCATTTTACCGCGCCCCGCCCGCCCGGCGGAAATCGGAAGGCGACATGCCGGCGAGCTTGCGGAACGATTTGTTGAAGGCGCTGAGCGAGCCGAAGCCCGAGTCCATGGCGACCCTCAGCACATTGGCGTCCTCATGCATCAGCAACGCCTGGGCGTAGCTCAACCGCAGCAGATTGACATATTCGTTGAGCGTCATGCCCGTCGATTTCTTGAACAGGCTCATGGCGTATTTGGGATGGATGTCGGCGGCAGCCGCGATGGTCACGCAATCGACGTCGTAGAGGAAATTCTCTGCGATGAAATCGCACATGCGCCCGACATTGCGCGAGGACTGCTGGTCGAAGGCATTGCCGGCGCCTTGCCCGACCACCCTTTCCGGCACCAGCCGGTACGGCTCGAAGCGCACCCGCTCTAGCCTCAAGAGCAGCTCGTTGACGGCGTGCTCGGCCCTCGCCGGATCGCCGGCGCGCGCATATTCGTTCCAGCGCTTGAAATTGTCGTTGTCCGACTGGTCGGTCGCATTGGTCACCAGCGTCGCGCCGGTCATCAGCCGGTGGCGGATGTCGGCCGGCAGATGCAGGCGGAAGAAATGCACCAGCGGCAGATGCGCGCCGGCATAGACGGCGTCGTCGGAGAGATCGTCCATCTGGTGCGGCAGCCCGCCCCAGAACAGGCACATCTCGCCGGCCGAAAGCGAGATCTCGTGCTCGGCCATGCGGTAGTGCACTGAGCCCTGCACGATGAAATTCACCTCGACCTGGGCGTGCCAGTGCGGCTTCAGCATCACCAACGGGTGGTTGTGGAACATCTGCAAAACGAGCGGCAGTCCTTCGACGCTGCTCGCGCCAGGCTGGTAGAATGGACGCCCCGGCATCTTACTTTCCGCCAACTTCTTATTCCCTCTGACGGCGACAAGCCTTCCGCGCCGCATAGTCTAGCCACGCTCACAGTGAGAGAGCAAATGAAATGGGAGGATTTCAATGCGCACTACACTGACCTGCGCCGCGCTTATGCTTGCCCTGGGCTCCGGCCCGGCGCTGGCGCAGTCCGGCGAGATCACCATCTGGAGCTGGAACATCGCCGCCTCGTCATTGAAGGCGACGGTCGAGGGCTTCAACAAGAAATACCCCGACATCAAGGTCACGGTTCAGGACCTCGGCAACCAGCCCACTTATGACAAATCGATCGCCGGCTGCGCCGCCGGCGGCGTCGGCCTGCCCGATATCGTCTCGATCGAGAACGGCGAGGCTGAAAATTACTGGAGCCAGTTCCCGGACTGTTTCGTCGACCTGCACACGCTGGGTTACACGGCGGAAGACCAGAAGAAGTTCCCCGATTTCAAGCGCACCGAGCTCGAGGTTGGCGACAAGGCCTATGCGATGCCCTGGGATTCCGGCCCGGTGGCCGTCTTCTACCGCCGCGACTTCTACGAGAAGGCAGGCGTCGACCCGGCCTCGATCAAGACATGGGACGATTTCATCACCGCCGGCAAGAAGATCCAGGACGCCAATCCGGGCGTGACGATGACCAATGCCGATTTCAACGGCGACACCGAATTCTTCCGCATGATCTCCAACGAGCAGGGCTGCGCCTATTTCGCCGAGGACGGCCAGTCGATCACCGTGGCCGAGCCGAAATGCGTCGACGCCATGACCAAGGTCAAGGAGATGAAGGACGCCGGCATCGTGTCGTCGGCGGACTGGTCGACCAAGATCACCAACAACACCGCCGGCACCGTCGCCAGCCAGGTTTATGGCGGCTGGTATGAAGGCACGATCCGCACCGAATCGCCGAAGGAGAGCGGCAAATGGGGCGTCTATCTGATGCCGAGCCTGACCGCCGACGGCCCGCGCGCCGCCAATCTCGGCGGCTCGTCACTGGCCATCACCTCGGCCTCGAAGAACAAGGAGGCGGCTTACGCCTATCTCAAATACACGCTTGAGACCAATGACGGCCAGATCACCATGCTGAAGGATTTCGGCCTGGTGCCGTCGCTGATCTCGGCGCTCGACGATCCTTACGTGTCGCAGCCGCAGCCCTATTGGGGCGGCCAGGCGGTGTGGAAGGACATTCTGGCGACGCTGCCCAAGGTGGTGCCGAGCCGCGGAACGCAGTTCCAGAGCGACGCCGAGATCATCGTCCGCGCCGTGCAGACCAAATACCTGGCCAACGGCTATCCCGACGCCAAGGCCGCGCTCGACGACGCTGCCAAGCAGATCGCCGCCGCGACCGGTTTGCCGGTTAAATAGGTGCCGCTCTTCCTTCTCCCCTTGTGGGAGAAGGGAAAGACAGAGAAAGGAGGAAGCCGATGCGCACCCAGAACGCCACCGCGTACCGCTTCCTCACGCCCTACCTTTTGATCTTCGCCATCTTCTGGATCTGGCCGATCATCTCTTCCTTCATCATCTCCTTCCAGGCGACGCGCACCGTGCCGTGGCGCTTCGCGCCGGCATTCAACTGGGGCCGCCTGATCGGCGACCCCGCCTTCTACAATGCGCTGAAGAACACGCTGCTGATCCTGGTCATCCAGGTGCCGGTGATGATTGCGCTGGCGATCGTCATGGCGGTGCTTCTGAATTCGCCGCTGCTTAAAGCCCGCGGCCTCTATCGCTTTGCCTTCTTCGCGCCCGTGGTGGTTGGCGAGGTCGCCTATTCGGCCGTCTTCCGGTTGATGTTCAGCCTCGATTTCGGCATCGTCAACAAGCTCTTGAACAGCGTCGGCATCTCAAAGATCGACTGGTTCTCCAACGTCACGCCGGCCATGGCGCTGATCATGATCGCGGTGACCTGGCGCTGGGCCGGCTACAACGCCATCATCATCCTGGCCGGCCTGCAGTCGATCCCGGAAGACGTCTACGAGGCGGCGACGCTCGACCGCGTCAGCCGGGTGAAGCAGTTCTTTCACATCACCTTGCCGCTGCTGAAGCCGGTGATCGTCTTTTGCGCCGTGCTGTCGATCATCGGCACCATGCAGCTCTTCACCGAGCCGTTCCTGATCACCGAACGCGGCGGACCGGGCGGCGGCACCGAGACGCTCGGCCTGCTGCTCTACCGCCAGGGCTTCCGCTCGCTCAATTTCGGCTACGCCTCGGCCGTCGCCTACACCATGGCGGGGCTGGCCATCGCCATCACCCTGGTGCAGCTCTGGCTGATGAGGGAGCCGAAATGACCTCGCGCTCGCAAGCAAGGCTCGGGCGCGTCATTGCGCTGCATCTTTTCCTGACGCCGCTGGCGCTGGTCTGGCTGTTCCCGCTGTGGATGATGGTGGTGTTCTCCACCATGCCCGACAACGGCATCTTCAGCCCCGGCATCGAGCTCCTGCCGCATGACAATTTCCTCGACAATGTGGCCAACCTGCAGCGCGACACCAATTTCATCGGCGCCATCGGCATCTCGGTCTCGGTGGCGGTGACCTATACGGTCCTTTCGGTGCTGCTCACCTCGATGGCCGGCTGGGCGCTGGCGCGCTACGAATTCCACGGCAAGGGCGCGGTGGTGGCCATCATCTTCGGCACCATCACGCTGCCCTACGCGGTGGTGCTCATCCCGCAATTCATCATGGTGGCACGCGACTTCGCCTTGGCCAACACCTGGATCGCGCTGATCGTGCCGCCGCTGTTCAACTCGCTGGGCGTGCTTTTCATGCGCCAGGCCTTCTCGATGATGCCGGCCGAATTGTTCGACGCGGCGCGCGTCGAAGGCGTCAAGGAATGGCGCATCTTCCTGTTCGTAGCGATGCCGCTGGCCCGCCCGATGCTGGCGGCGCTGGCGATCATCCTCTTCCTCGCCTCGTGGAACAACTATCTGTGGCCGCTGCTGATCAACAGCCAGCCGGGCGCAATGACGGCGCCGGTGGCGCTCGGCACGCTGATCGGCCTGACCAAGGTTTCGTGGGGCGGCATCATGGCCGGCGCCGTGATGCTGACGGTGCCGATGCTGATCGTCTTCGTGCTCTTGCAGCGCCATTTCATCGCCGGCATCGCCGCCGGCGCGGTCAAATAGGAGAGCGCGAAATGCGTCGCAGACTGGGACACAGAATGATCCAACCTAGCCATATCTCGCTCTGACATGGCGGCCGTCACCCTCACCAATGTCGTCAAACGCTTCGGCATCTTCGAAGTCGTCCACGGCGCCAACATCGACATCGCCGACGGCGAGTTCGTCGTCTTCGTCGGCCCGTCCGGCTGCGGCAAGTCCACGCTGCTGAGGATGATCGCCGGGCTGGAAGACATCAGCGGCGGCGACATCGCCATCGGCGGCAAGGTGATGAACGACGTCGAGCCGGCCGACCGCGGCATCGCCATGGTGTTCCAGTCCTACGCGCTCTACCCACATATGACGGTCGAGCAGAACCTTTCCTTCGGCCTCCGCATGAACGGCAATCCGAAGGCCGACACAGAGCGCCGGGTCAGGAAAGCCGCCGAGATCCTGCGCATCGACGAATTGATGCAGCGGCGGCCGAAGCAACTCTCCGGCGGCCAGCGCCAGCGCGTCGCCATCGGCCGCGCCATCGTGCGCGAGCCGCAGGTCTTCCTGTTCGACGAGCCGCTCTCCAATCTCGACGCCGAGCTCAGGGTGCAGATGCGGGTCGAGATCTCGCGCCTGCACAAGGAGCTCGGCGTCACCATGATCTATGTGACGCATGACCAGACCGAGGCGATGACGCTGGCCGACCGCATCGTCGTGCTCAAAGCCGGCAATGTCGAGCAGATCGGCGCGCCGCTCGATCTCTATGACGACCCGGCCAACCGTTTCGTCGCCGGCTTCATCGGCTCGCCGAAGATGAACTTCCTCAGCGCCAAGGTCGTCGACACCTCCAACAGCGCAGCCATCATCGAGCTCGCCCATCATGGCGGCGCCAGATTGCGCAAGCCGCTTTGTGAGACTTTTCCCGCCATCGGCGCCGAGGTCGTGCTCGGTGTCAGGCCGGAGCATTTCTTCGAGGCGGGCGAGGGCGATTGCGACATCCCGGTCAAGGCCGATGTCGCCGAGCATCTGGGCTCCGTCAGCTATGTCTACGCCAATGCCGGACCCGAGGAGCTTATCGTCGAGCGCGAGGCCTCGCGCCAGCGCGCCAGCGGCGACCATTTCAAGGTCTCGATCAAGGCGGAACGGGCGCTGCTCTTCGACAAGGCGGGTGCCAGGATCCGCTGACCCGCAGATTTTCATTGCCGGCACGCCAGGCGTGGCGGCGACCCATGGAGAATTCGACATGACACCCTCACCCAAGAAAATCCGCTGGGGCATCCTCGGACCCGGCAGCATTGCAAAATCTTTTGCGGGCGGCGTGGCGGGGTCGCGCAACGGCGAGCTGGTGGCGCTCGGCGCCCGCAATCCCGCCAAGCCGGGCTTGGCCGAGACCTTTCCGGGCGCGCGCATCCTCGACGGCTATGAGGCGCTGCTCGCCGACACGCAAGTCGACGCCGTCTACATTTCGATCCCGCATCCCGGCCATGCCGAATGGGCGATCAAGGCCGCCGAAGCCGGCAAGCATGTCTTATGCGAGAAGCCGCTGGCGCTGACCGCCTTCGAGGCCGACGCCATGATGCATGCGGCGCGCAAGGCCGGCACCTTTCTCGGCGAGGCCCTCATGTACCGGCTGCATCCGCAGACGCTGCAATTGGTCGAGCTGATCAAGTCGGGCGCCATCGGCGAGGTGCGCATGATCAAGTCGAGTTTCGGCTTCGCCATGCCGGGCTTCATGCCGCAACACCGGCTCTACGCCAACGACATGGCCGGCGGCGGCATCCTCGATGTCGGCGGCTATCCGGTGTCGATGGCGCGGCTGATCGCCGGTGCGGCCGCGGGGCAGCCTTTCCTCGAGCCGGACAAGGTTGTCGGCGCCGCCCATCTCGGCCAATCGGGCGTCGACGAGTGGGCCTCGGCCCTGCTCACCTTCGCCAATGGCATCGTCGCCGAGATCTCCTGCAGCATCTCGCTCAACCAGGACAATATGCTGCGCATCTTCGGCACCAAGGGTCAGATCGAGGTGCCCGATTTCTGGTTCGCCGGTGGCAACCGCGACGTCGGACCGGGCCGGATCGAGGTGATCCGGTCCGGGGCGGCTCGCGAGGTGATCAGCCTCGACGAGACCCGCCATGTCTATTCCTTCGAGGTCGATGCCGCCGGCGAGGCGATCCTGGCCGGACGGCAGGAGTTCGCCTGGCCGGGCATGGGCTGGGCCGACAGCCTCGGCACGCTGCGCGTTCTTGACAAATGGCGTGCCGCGGTCGGCCTCGAATATGGCATCGAAAAGCCGGCTAAGCGCGTCAACACCCTCTCCGGCCGGCCGCTGCGGACCGATGGCAAGGCCATCGGCAAGCGCGCCATTCCCGGCCTGCCGCGCGCAGTGTCGCTGCTGGCGCTCGGCTTCGAGGATTTCCGCACCTTCTCCTCCGGCTCCATCCTGCTCGACGCCTATTTCGAGGCCGGCGGCAATCTGTTCGACACCGGCTTCGTCTATGGCGCCGGCTACACCGAGACGCTGCTTGGCCAGTGGCTCAGGAATCGCGGCGTGCGCGAGCAGTCGGTGATCATCGCCAAGGGCGCGCATTCGCCGCTCTGCTATCCCGATGTGATTGCGAAGCAGCTGGCGCAGTCGCTCGACCGGCTGCAGACCGACCATGTCGACATCTATTTCATGCATCGCGACAATCCGGACGTGCCGGTCGGCGAGTTCGTCGATGCCATGGACGCCGAGGCCAAGGCCGGCCGCATCCGCGGCCTGTTCGGCGGCTCCAACTGGACGATGGAGCGCATGGACGAAGCTATTCGCTATGCCGAAAAAAACGGCAAGCAGAAGCCCGGCGCGCTCTCCAACAATTTCTCGCTGGCCGAGATGCTGGAACCGATCTGGGCCGGCTGCGTCACCTCGTCGACCGATGCCTGGAAGGCCTGGCTGACGGCAAGGCAGATGCCGAACTTCGCCTGGTCGAGCCAGGGGCGCGGCTTCTTCACCGACCGCGCCGGCCGCGACCGGACCGACAATGAGGAGCTGGTGCGGGTCTGGTATTCGGAAAAGAATTTCGGCCGCCGCGACCGCGCCATCGAGCTGGCGCGCAAGCTCGGCAAGAGCCCGATCCATGTCGCGCTGGCCTATGTCCTGGCGCAGCCCTTCCCCTCGGTGCCGCTGATCGGCCCGCGCACGCTGGACGAGCTGGAGGACAGCCTTAGGGCGCTGGATATCAAGCTGACGCCGGAGGATGTGGCGTGGCTTGACGAGGGGCCGGAGAGACGGAGGGCTTGATCGGAGCGAGGAAAATCAAACGCCTCATTCCTTCGCCCCCCTCTCTGCCCTGCCGGGCATCTCCCCCTCAAGGGGGGAGATTGGCAGCTTCGGCGCCTTGCTCATTAATGCAAAGTTGGCGATTAGCGAAATCCCGCGTGACATCTAATCTCCCCCCTTGAGGGGGAGATGTCCGGCAGGACAGAGGGGGGCGCCTCGCGCCCGCATCTCAACAGTTTCACCGATCCACCCGCGTCGACAGAATAATCGACGACGACGTCCGCTCCACCCCATCCATCGCCCCGATCCGGTCGAGCAGCGCGTCGAGGTCGCGGATCGACGGCGCGTCGACGATGACGATCATGTCGAAATTGCCGCTCACCGAATGCACTGTCCGGACCGGCGGCATCGCCGCGAGGCTGCGCACCACCTTGTCGGCGAGCTTCGGCGTCACGGTGAGCAGCACATGCGCCTTGACCAGCCCTTGCTCATAATCGGGCGATAGCCTCACCCCATAGCCGGTGATGATGCCGCGCTGCTCCAGCCGCTCGATGCGGCTCTGCACCGTCGTGCGCGACACGCCGAGCTGTCTCGCCAGCTCGGCCGTGGAGGCGCGGGCATTGGCGCGTAGCAAGGTAAGCAGGGCTTGTTCGGCTTCACTGATCATTTCGACGAAATCTTTCGGCATATCGCTTGAAGTTCGGCGTCATATTGCCAGATTCCACGCTTCCTTTCGACAGGCAAGCTGCGAAGATTCCCGCCACATCGAAATCAGCATTGGCAGGGGATATGATCATGAAGAACATCGTTGTCGTCGGCGCCGGCAAGATCGGCTCGACCATCGCTGAAATGCTGAACGCCACGGGCGACTACCGCGTCACGCTGGTCGACCGCTCGGCCGCCCAGCTTGCCGCCGCCGATCTGCCGGCCGGCGTTGCGACGCAGGAGCTCGACATCGCCGTCGCGGGTGAGCTCGAAAAGGTGCTTGCCGGCAAATTCGCCGTGCTGAGCGCCGCGCCCTTCCACCTCACCACCCGCATCGCCGAGGCGGCCGCCGCCACCGGCGTGCATTATCTCGACCTCACCGAGGACGTCGTCTCGACCCGCCGCGTCAAGGAGCTAGCGCGTGACGCCAAGAGCGCCTTCATCCCGCAATGCGGCCTGGCGCCGGGCTTCATCTCGATCGTCGCCAACGATCTCGCCAGCCGCTTCGACTCGCTGGAAAGCGTGCGCATGCGCGTCGGTGCGCTGCCGCAATATCCGTCCAATGCGCTGAACTACAACCTCACCTGGAGCACCGACGGCGTCATCAACGAATATTGCGAGCCCTGCGAGGCGATCGTCGAGGGCGAGCTGATCGAGGTGCCGCCGCTGGAGGAGCGCGAGGAATTCTCGCTCGACGGCGTCACCTATGAGGCCTTCAACACCTCCGGCGGCCTGGGCACTTTGGCCGAGACGCTGAAGGGCAAGGTGCGCACGCTGAACTACCGCACCATCCGCTATCCCGGCCACGCCGCGATCATGAAGGCGCTGCTCAACGACCTCGGCCTGCGTCATCGCCGCGACGTGCTGAAGGACATTTTCGAAAGCGCCCTGCCGGCGACGCTGCAGGACGTGGTCATCGTCTTCGTCACCGTCTCGGGCCGCCGCAACGGCCGCCTGCTGCAGGAGACCTACGCCAACAAGATCTATTCGCAGCGCGTCGGCAACATCGTGCGCAGCGCCATCCAGATCACCACCGCCTCCGGCATCTGCGCCGTGCTCGACATGCTTGCCGACGGCAGCCTGCCGGCGAAGGGTTTTGTCCGGCAGGAAGACATCGCCCTCGACGCCTTCCTCGCCAACCGCTTCGGCCGCGCCTACGCCCAGCACGAGATGGTAAGCCGGTTCGCGAGCTGAGGGGGCGGCTCCCCCTTCCCCCCTTGTTGGGGGCAGGTGTCGACGAAGGCGACGGATGAGGGGTGCTCCAGGGAAAGCCAGCGTCTCACTCCGCTGGAACACCCCTCATCCGTCTCGGCGCTGCGCGCCGATCCACCTTCTCCCACAGGGGGAGAAGGAAGAAGCGCTCAAACATGCAGCGCGTGGCCCAGCGCCTTCAGCGCCGCTTCCTGAAAACCTTCGCCCTGCGTCGGATGTGCATGGATCGTGCCGGCGATGTCCTCCAGCCGCGCGCCCATCTCCAGCGCCAGGCCAAACGCCGCCGATAGTTCCGACACGCCCTGCCCGACCGCCTGGATGCCCAGGACCAGATGATTGTCCGCGCGAGCCACGATCCGCACAAAACCGTCCTCGCCCTGTTTGGTCATGGCGCGGCCGTTGGCGGCGAAGGGGAACTGGCCGATCTTGATCTCGCCGGCAAGCGCCTTCGCCTCTTCGGGCGACAGCCCGGCGGCGACCAGCTCCGGATCGGTGAAGCAGATCGCCGGAATGGCGCGCTTGTCCCAGCTTCTTTTGTGGCCGGCGACGATCTCGGCCACCATCTCACCCTGCGCCATGGCCCGATGTGCCAGCATCGGCTCGCCGGTGACATCGCCGATGGCAAAAATGCCGCGCATCGAGGTGCGGCACTGGTCGTCGATGCGGATGAATTTTCCCGCCCTGTCGAGGTCGATCTGCTCCAGCCCCCAGCCCTCGGTGAGCGGTTTGCGGCCTACCGTGACCAAGATCTTGTCGGCGGCGATCTTGGCGTTCTTGCCGTCGGCCGTCTCGACCAGCAGCGCGTCGCCCTTGGCCGACAGGCCTTTGGCCTTCGCCCCTGCCATGACCTCGACGCCAAGCTCGCCCAGCCGCTTCAGCACCGGCCGGGTGAGTTCGGCATCGTACTGCGCGAGCACGCGCGGCAGGGCTTCGAACACGGTGACCTTCGCGCCCATCCTGGCGAAGGCCATGCCCAGCTCGAGCCCGATATAGCCGCCGCCGACGACCGCGAGCTTCTTCGGCACTTCGCCGAGATCCAGCGCTTCGGTGGACGAGATCACCGGCCCGCCAAAGGGGAAGAACGGCAATTCTACCGGCGCCGAACCAGTGGCGATGACGACGGTCTCGGCGCGGATCACCTGGGTTCCGGTCTCGGTCTCGACCTCGACGGTCTTGCCGTCCCGGAAGGTTGCCCAACCATGCACGGTCTTCACCCTGGCCTTCTTCAGCAATCCGGCCACGCCGCTGTTGAGCCGGCTAACGATGCCGTCCTTCCAGCTGACAGTTTTCGCAAGATCGAGCGTCGGCGTGCCGACCTTGATGCCCAGCGGATCCTTGCCGCCGGCCATATGCGCGACCTTCTCGAACGCCTCCGCCGCATGGATCAGCGCCTTGGACGGGATGCAGCCGACATTGAGGCAGGTGCCGCCCGGCTTGCCGGCTTCGACGATGACGGTATCGACGCCAAGCTGGCCGGCACGGATGGCGCAAACATAACCGCCCGGCCCCGCGCCGATGACGAGCAGCTTGCAGGAGATTTCTTTCATGACAGCTGTCCTCTCGGCGATGGCCGGCGCGCGCCTTGCCTTCCCCCCTTGTGGGGGAAGGTGGATCGGCGCGTCAGCGCCGAGACGGATGAGGGGTGTTCCAGCGGAGTGAGACGCTGATGTTCCAGCGGAGTGAGACGTCGGCGTTCCC
>NZ_VFWS01000131.1:0-14468 GCF_006443065.1 Mesorhizobium sp. B1-1-5
CCATCGCGATCGTCATTCCAGGGCGGAGCAGGAGCGAAGCTCCGTCGCGAAGACCCTGGAATCCATGCCGTTACCTTTGCCAAGGCGTGCAACGGAGCAGAATTCTGCACCGTGGCGGCGCTGCCAAGTCACGGCATTCTATGGTCTGCGCCGCGTCGCTTCGCTCCTTGCTCCGCCATAGAATGACGAGGTTGGGGCGGATCAACCAATCCCGGACGTTTGCGCTGATTTCCCGGAAATGAACGGAATCTTGCACCAAGGCAAACGGCAACCTCATAAAAACGCTGTGTCGGGGAACTAGTGCCTGCGCGACAACTGCCTGGTCGCAGCTTCAAGCCCGGCCAATGTCAGCGGGAACATGCGGCCGCCGAAGATGTCGCCGATCAACTGGATCGAGTGCGTGTAGCGCCAGTTCTTCTCGGCTTCGGGATTGAGCCATATCGCGTTCGGCCATTGCTGCAACAGGCGGGCCAGCCACACACTCCCGGACTCCGGATTCCAGTGCTCGACCGAGCCGCCCGGATGGGCGATCTCGTAAGGGCTCATCGAGGCATCGCCGACGACGATCACCTTGTAGTCCGGCCCGTATTTGTGGATGAGATCAAAGGTCGGGATCGTCTCGGCCAGGCGCCGGCGGTTGTCCTTCCAGACGCGCTCGTAAAGGCAATTGTGGAAGTAGAAATATTCGAGCTGGCGGAACTCGGCGCGCGCGGCCGAGAACAGTTCCTCGACGCCGCGTATATGGTCGTCCATCGAGCCGCCGACATCGAAGAACATCAAAAGCTTCACGGCATTGCGCCGCTCGGGCCGGGTCTTGACGTCGAGATAGCCGTGCTCGGCGGTGGCGTGGATGGTGCCGGACAGGTCGAACTCCTCCTCGGCGCCCTCGCGCACCCAGCGGCGCAGCCGCTTCAGCGCCACTTTGATGTTGCGGGTGCCGAGCTCGACGGTATCGTCGAAGTTCCTGAATTCGCGCTTGTCCCACACCTTCACCGCGCGGCGATGCCGGCTTTCATGCTGGCCGATGCGCACGCCTTCAGGGTTGTAGCCATAAGCGCCGAAGGGCGATGTGCCGCCGGTGCCGATCCATTTCGAGCCGCCCTGATGGCGCCCCTTTTGCTCCTCGAGGCGCTGCTTCAAGGTCTCCATCAGCTTCTCGAAACCGCCAAGCGCTTCGACCAGCTTCTTTTCCTCCTCGCTCAGGTGCTTTTCGGCCAGCCGGCGCAACCATTCTTCCGGGATGTTGGCGACATTGACGGCGTCGGGCCCGCCAAGCGCTTCGATGCCCTTGAAGACATGCGCAAACACCTGGTCGAAACGGTCGACATGACGCTCGTCCTTCACCAGGGCCGAACGCGCCAGGTAATAGAAAGCCTCGACGTCATAGTCGACCAGCCCCGCTGCCAGTCCCTCCAGCAGCGACAGATATTCCCTGAGCGAAACAGGAACCCGCGCGGCCTTCAGCTCGAGGAAGAAGGGGATGAACACCTGCTATCTCTGCCTCAAGATCACGGCGGAATCACCGCTGGCACTGTCGATTTCGCCGGATCGAAGCAAATCCACCAGCGCACGCGGTTTGGGAATGGGCAAGCGCTTCGCCGTCCGTGCTTCGGTCCACTCGCGGACGGCGAGCTCAGCGTCGGCAATCGCTTGCCCGGGGCTTACGCCGCCTCCGTGGCAACCTGGAAGGTCGGGCACCCGCACGCCCCATACATCGTTGGAGCCATCCAAAATTCCAACATAGCCAGTCATTCGTTCTACGGCTTAAAATCCCGCGCTCATCATAGCAGATCATACTCGATGAATCCGGTCCGCCGCGCCACGCCGTCGTAGAGCCGGCGCGCCGTGGCGTTGGTCTCGTGCGTCATCCAGTAGACGTTCTTGACGCCGATCTTGCCGGCCTCGTCCTGCACGGCTTTGATCAGCGCCGCGCCCACGCCTTTGCCGCGCACCTCCGGATCGGCGAACAGATCCTGCAGGTAGCAGTTGTTGACCAGTGACCAGCAGGAGCGATGATAGAGGTAGTGGGTCAGCCCAACCGCTTTGCCGTCGAGCGTGGCGATGAAACCTTTCGGCTCGAATTCGCCTGCCGTGAACAAACGCTTCCAGGTGACGTCGTAAACCTCTTCCGGCAGCTTCGTCTCATAGAAGGTGAGGTAGGCGGTCCACAGGCGCCGCCAGTCGGTGTGGTCGGACTGCGCGAACGGGCGAATGGCGATCTCGGACATCTTTTCTCCTCCAGTGCTTTCGGTCCGAAGCTGCGGCAGCGACCGATTGCCGGCAACGGTCCACAGCCGGGGAAAGCGCTATTGCTGCTGGCGTCTGGCCATGAAGGCCAGGCGCTCGAACAGGTGCACGTCCTGCTCGTTCTTCAGCAGCGCGCCATGCAGCTTCGGCAGCATGTTCTTGGGATCGGCGCGCAGATCCTCGGGCGCGATGTCGTCGGCGACCAGCAGGCGGATCCAGTCGAGCGCTTCGGAGGTCGACGGCTTCTTCTTCAGGCCCGGCACATCGCGGATGTCGTAGAACTGGCTCAGTGCCGCCCGCACCAAATTCTGCTTGATGCCGGGGTAATGCACCTCGACGATCCGGTGCAGCGTATCGATGTCGGGGAAGCGGATATAGTGGAAGAAGCAGCGGCGCAGGAAGGCGTCCGGCAGTTCCTTCTCGTTGTTCGAGGTGATGATGACGATAGGCCGGAACTCGGCGCGGATCGTCTCGCCGGTCTCGTAGACGAAGAACTCCATCCGATCGAGCTCCTGCAGGAGGTCGTTGGGGAATTCGATGTCGGCCTTGTCGATCTCGTCGATCAAAAGCACGACCTTCTCTTGCGCAGCGAACGCATCCCACAGCTTGCCGCGCTTGATGTAGTTGGCGATGTCGTTGAAGCGTTCGTCGCCGAGCTGGCTGTCGCGCAGCCGCGAGACGGCGTCATATTCGTAGAGGCCCTGCTGCGCCTTGGTGGTCGATTTGACGTTCCATTCGATGAACTCCAGCCCTAGTGCCGACGCAACCTGGCGGGCAAGCTCGGTCTTGCCGGTGCCGGGCTCGCCCTTGACCAGCAAGGGCCGCTCCAGTGCGATCGCGGCGTTGACTGCAACCATCAGATCCTTGTCGGCGACATAAGCCGCAGTGCCTTCGAAACGCATCTTTTCTCCTGTCCGTGCGGCGGACCGTAAGGAGGCTGGACGGGCCGCGCAAGGGCGGTTGCCGGACAGCTTCCCATCGAGACGGTCCGCAAGACGAATTATGCGCAAATGGTGACCCGTTTCTCTGGCGCACGGCTAATCATCGGCCTATATTTGTTGGCGGCGGTCTGCGCTTCCCGGCAGGAGAAACTTATCCCCGGGGCCTTATCGATCCTTAGGGAGCTGTCCCTGGGAAGACCCGTGGGTTTTCTCACACGGCGCCCACCTACTTTGTAGGCACCCGGGATCGACCTCTCCACCGGTTGTGTGGATCGTCGCTCTCCCGTTTTCGGGAGACAATCGTCTTCTCTCTGTTTTGACGCATTCCAGGAAAACCACGGCGCACT
This sequence comes from Mesorhizobium sp. B1-1-5, assembly GCF_006443065.1. NCBI lineage: Bacteria > Pseudomonadati > Pseudomonadota > Alphaproteobacteria > Hyphomicrobiales > Phyllobacteriaceae > Mesorhizobium > Mesorhizobium sp. B1-1-5. Next base: position 3,536 of record NZ_VFWS01000131.1, read on the forward strand.
TTTTCTGGAATTGCGCTAGAAAGCGTCGCTCCTAAATCTCCATCCAAATCTGGCCTTTTCTAGCGTCGGCGCATGTCACCTTCCAAAGACCTGAAAAAACAGCTTCGCAAGGAGGCGTTGGCGCGCCGGGACGCGCTCGACGAGTTCTGGCGCGTCGAGATAGCGCTCGAAATGGCCGAGACCGCGAAGGAAGAAGTCGACTTCGAGCCTGGCCGGGTGGTCTCGGGCTTCTGGCCGATGCGCTCGGAGGTCGATGTGCGGCCGCTGATGTTCGCGCTGCGCGAAAAGGGCGCCAGGCTCTGCCTGCCGGCGATCCTCGACAAGACCACGATCGTCTTTCGCGAGCTGGTGCGCGGCGCGCCGATGGTCGAGATGGGATTCGGCACGGTCGGGCCGCATGAAGAGGCGAAAGTGCTCGACCCGACGCTGATGCTGGTGCCACTCGCCGCCTTCGACGGCCGCGGCCACCGTATCGGCTACGGCGCCGGCTATTACGACCGCGCCATTGCCAGGCTTGCCGATAAGGGCATCACGCCGAGGCTGATTGGCATCGCCTTCGACTGCCAGGAAGTCGAGCGGGTGCCGGATGAGAACCATGACGTCATCATTCCGGAAATACTGACCGAAAGCGGATTGCGCCGGTTCACGACTTGACGCGGGCGCCCACCTAGCAAATACTACTGAATTCCAGTAGGCTGGCATGCTTGAATTCGAATGGGACGACCAGAAGGCGACGAGCAATCTTGCCAAGCACGGTGTGGCATTTGCGGATGCCAAACGCTTGTTCGACGACATCCATGCTCTGCATTATTCGGATCGCTCCATGGATTACGAAGAGGAGCGCTTCATTGGCATCGGAATCGTCAATAGATTGGTGCTGACGGTGGTTTACACCGAACGCGGCGACCTAATAAGACTGATCTCCGCCAGAAAGGCGACGCGCCATGAGCAGAAAGCATATGACCAAGCACGCAGGGACTGAATCCGATTGGGAGCGTCTGCGTAGCATGAGCGACGCGGAGGCGGAGGCCGGCGCCCTGGCGGATAAGAACAATCCGCCGATTGGCACGGATCGGCCGGGCATGGCTCGTGTCGCGCGTGTCAAAGTCATCCGTCGGGCCTTGCATCTCACCCAAGAGGAGTTTTCTGTTCGCTATCGCATTCCGCTCGGCACGCTGAGAGACTGGGAGCAGGGCAGAACAGAGCCGGACCAGGCGGCACAGGCCTATTTGCAGGTCATCGCCAAGGAGCCGGAAACGGTGTCGCGGGCGCTTGGTACGCGTAGCGCCGCATGAGACTTCTCTTCCTCGGCGACATGGTTGGCAAAACAGGGCGCACGGCAGTCTGGGAACAGCTGCCGGGGCTGATTTCCGATTTCAAGCTCGACTTCGTCATCGTCAATGGCGAGAACGCCGCCGGCGGCTTCGGCATCACCGAGGAGATTTTTCGCGAGACGCTCGCGGCCGGCGCGGATGTCGTCACCACCGGCAACCACGTCTGGGACCAGCGCGATGCGCTGATCTTCGCGCCGCGCGAGGAGCGCTTCCTGCGTCCCTCCAATTTTCCCAGGGGCACGCCGGGCCGCGGCTCGGGCGTCTACATTGCGCGCAATGGCGCGCGCGTGCTGGTCGCCAACATCATGGGGCGCGTCTTCATGCATCCCGAGCTCGACGACCCTTTCCAGGCCGGCGAGCGTGAGCTTGCCGCCTGCCCGCTCGGCGAGCAGGCCGATGCGGCCGTCATCGATTTCCACGCCGAGGCGACCTCGGAGAAGATGTGCTTCGCGCATTTCGTCGACGGCCGCGCCAGCCTGGTGGTCGGCACGCATACGCACCAGCCGACCGCCGACCATCAGATCCTCAATGGCGGCACCGCCTATATTTCGGACGCCGGCATGTGCGGCGACTATGATTCCTCGCTCGGCATGGACAAGGAAGAACCGCTGAACCGGTTCCTTTCGAAGGTACCGAAGGGCCGTTTCGAGGCGTCGTCAGGACCCGCGACGCTCTGCGGCGTCGGCGTCGATATTTCCGATCGCACCGGGCTTGCCGAGAAAATCGCGCCGTTTCGTCGCGGACCGCGGCTGGAAGAAACGGCGCCGTCCTTCTGGTCGTGACATTGATATAAGCGAGATCAATACCTAACTGGCGACGAAACCCGCGAAAACTGCTCTAGATCGTAGAGGGGACGACCTTCATGCAGCTTGTCGAATTTCTGGCGCCGCACTTTCATTTTGTTTCCGATCCGACCGCGTGGGTCGCGCTTTTGACGCTGGTGGTGCTCGAGATCGTGCTCGGCATCGACAATCTGATCTTCATCTCTATCCTCACCAACAAGCTGCCGGAGGCGCAGCGCGCCCGCGCCCGCCGGCTGGGCATTTCGGCGGCGCTGATCATGCGACTGATCCTGCTCGCCACGATCTCGATCATCGTGCAATTGACGACGCCGGTGTTCAGCGCCCTTGGCCACGGCTTTTCCTGGCGCGACCTGATCCTGATCGCCGGCGGCCTGTTCCTGGTGTGGAAGGCGACCAAGGAAATCCATCACACGGTCGACCCGCAGGATCATCAGGACACGATGGTCGGCGGTACGTTGCAGATGAGCCTTGCCGGCGCGATCTTCCAGATCCTCCTGCTCGACCTCGTCTTCTCGATCGATTCCATCATCACTGCCGTCGGCATGACCGACGAAATCGTCATCATGTATATCGCGGTGATCGTGGCGGTGAGCGCGATGATGCTGGCGGCGACGCCGCTTGCCAATTTCATCGCCAAGAACCCCTCTATCGTCATGCTGGCGCTGGGCTTCCTGTTGATGATCGGCATGACGCTGATCGCCGACGGCATGGGCTACCATGTGCCCAAGGGCTACATCTACGCCGCCATGGGTTTTTCCGCGCTGGTCGAGGGCCTGAATATGCTGGCACGGCGGCGTAAGAGGCAGGGGCCGGGCGAGGGGCATTGAGGCTGGCACAGCTTCGTCATTCTAGGGCGGAGCGACGCGAAGCGGAGCGCAGACCCTAGAACCCATTCCGTTACCCCACGCCGAAGAATGCAGCGGAGCAGAATTGAGTAACGGCTGAGTGTCAGCTGTCGAACGACTGGGGTATTCATCATCCTGAGACGCGGCGGAACGTCGGCGTCACGGCATGGATGCTAGGGACTGCGCGCGTCGCTTCGCTCCTTGCTCCGCCCTAGCATGACGAATTCATTCTACACCCTTGGGGTGACGGCCGCTGATCAGGCCGAGCGCCAGGCCCTGTTCCAGCCATGCCTTGGCGCCGGCAAGCACCAGCGCGAAGCCGCCGGTGGATTCGACAGCCTGCTTCACCTGCTCATCGGCGGAACCGGCGAAGCCGAAATTGCGGATTTCGAGGAAGGTCGCTTCATCCGGCATCTCGGTGAATATCCAGACGACGGTGGTCGGCGGATCGCTCCACCGCATGATGATCTTCTCGTTGGGGACGATCTCGCTCACCTCGACCTTGGTCGAGACGCCATACATGCGCCACTCCCATTCGACCGGCTTGTCCTCATCCAGGCGACCGCTGGAATGCGTAAACCAGAATTTCGTCGTGACCGCCGGATCAACGATCGCTTCGAACACCTCAGCGACCGGCCGACGGATCAGCATGGCGGTTTCGGCGATGGGAGGTTCTCTGAGCTCCATACGGTTCTCCTTTCCGGCAGGATTCACCAGGCGTCCGGCTCACGCACCAGGTGAATGATGTTGGCCGGATTGGTGATCCAGCCGCCACGAAAGCCTTCACCCAAAGGTTCTATTGCGTCGCAGCGCACCACACCGGCCTTGGCAAGATGCGAGGCCGTGCTCTTGAAGTCCGGCGTGAAAAGCTCCAGCCAGATTTCGGCTTGGCTCATCATCGGCGCCTCGTCGATCCAGAGGCGATTGGGACCAAGTTCGAAACCGATCGCCGGCGCCTTGGCCGTAAACGGCTTCAGTCCTACAACATCGCGATAGAAGGCAATCGTTGCCTCATATTGGTGCGACGGCACCTTCATGGCGATGTTGATGCCGCCGGTGATCTCACTGTCCATTGCTGGTCCCCTCAATTGCGTTGGATGTCGTTACGGCAGGTTGATCTGCCAGGAGACGCCGAAGCGGTCGTTGAGCCAGGCGAAACGACGGCTGAAGCCGTAATTGCCTGGCGGCATCAGAAATCCACCATCCTTGGCAAGAACGTCGACCGTCCGCTCCAGTTCCTCTTGCGACGAACAGTCGACAAAGAAGGAGAAGGACGGCGTGAAGGTGAAGGCGTGGTGGACGGGGCTGTTGTGGACCCTGACCTCGACGCCGCCGATCGAGGCGCGCGCCAGCTTGAGCGTTCCTTCCGCCCCGTCCTCGCCCGACCATAGCGCGCGATGTCGAGCACACGGCTCCCCGGAATGGTCTCGCAATAGAGGATCATGGCCGCCTCGGCCTTTCCCTCGAACATCAGGAATGGCGTTGCTTTCGTCATCAGGCGACCTCTCCTGCCGGATATCGGGACCTGAATGTCGGCCTCAGATGTTGGTCTCGTTGGCCGGCTCGCCCTTCATCTCGCTGCGGTAGTAGCCGTCGCGCAGATTGATGCTGTATTCGAGATAGGCCTTCATGCAGGCCAGCATCTGCGACCAGCCTTCGCAGTTGAGGTAGGATTTCTTCAGGCCGGCCTCGCCTTCATGCCAGCCGGACTCGGCGATGGTGACGAAAGTGCCGCCGTCCTCAAGCGGCTCGAAATTCATTTCGATACGGGTCTTGTAAGCGGGCTTGCCGTCGGCGTCTGTCGCGTCCCAGCGCAGCACGATGCGTTTGTCCTTCGTTACCTCGTCGACCTCCACCGGCACAGACTTCCACCAGGTGACGGTGGTGCCGGCGACAAGCGGCGCCGAGGCGCCGCCGATGGTGGTGAAATAGCCGCTGAGCTTTGTCGGATTGACGACCGCGTCGAAGACCTCGGCGACCGGTTTGCCGATGCGCCCGGAAATCCTGAAACCAAGGGACATATCCACAGCTCCTTCCTTGCTGCTTAAAACGATATGTTATAGAAATATAACATGTCAAGTCAAACCTCCGACGACCATGTTTTCAAGGCCTTGGCGCATCCGCGCCGGCGCGAATTGCTGGATCGCCTGAAGGATCAGCCGCAGACCACCGGCGCGCTGTGCGAGGCTTTCCCGGATATGGACCGCTGCACGGTGATGATGCACCTGAAAGTGCTGGAGGAGGCCGATCTGGTGGTGGCGAAGCGAGAGGGACGCGAACGCTGGAACCACCTCAATGCGCTGCCGATCAAGCAGATCCACGACCGCTGGATCAGCCGGTATGCCAGCCACGCCATCAGCATTCTCGATCGGCTGAAATCTGATCTGGAGGGGTGAGCGGCCGGCTCAACGCCGAAGCAACAGCGTCTGGACGAATTGAGCCGATTTATCTATAAGCCGGCCATTCCGACAAAGAGCGCCGCGCGCCTTCGCAGGCATGCCCGGGGCGTTCTGAGAATTTGAATTCGAGCATTTGCCGAAGACAAGGGTGATGACACCTCGCTTCGAGATGCTCTAGTCGAACACGACAGGGGTGCCATGGCTGGCCATTCGCAGTTCAAGAACATCATGCACCGCAAGGGCCGCCAGGACGCGGTGCGGTCGAAAATGTTTTCCAAGCTGGCACGCGAGATCACCGTCGCCGCCAAGACCGGGACGCCCGATGTATCGATGAACCCGCGGCTTCGCCTCGCCGTGCAGAACGCCAAGGCGGTGTCGATGCCGAAGGATAACATCCAGCGCGCCATCAACAAGGCGTCCACGGGCGACGGCGAGAACTACGAGGCGGTGCGCTACGAAGGCTACGGCCCCGGCGGCGTGGCGCTGATCGTGGAAGTGCTGACCGACAATCGCAACCGCTCGGCCTCCAATGTGCGCGCCGCCTTCACCAAGGCCGGCGGAGCGCTCGGCGAAACCGGCTCGGTGTCGTTCATGTGGAACCGTGTCGGCGAGATCTATTATCCGGCCTCGGCCGGCAGCGCCGACAAGGTGATGGAAGCAGCGATCGAGGCCGGCGCCGACGACGTGGAATCGGACGAGGAAGGCCACACCATCTATTGCGCCTTCGAGAATCTCGGCGACGTTTCGAAGTCGCTCGAGGCGGCGCTCGGCGAGGCGGAATCGGTCAAGCCGATCTGGCAGCCGCAGAACAACGTCCCGGTCGACGAAGAGCGGGCGCAGTCGCTGATGAAGCTGGTCGCCACCCTCGAGGATGATGACGACGTGCAGAGCGTCTACGCCAATTTCGAGGTCGACGACGAGACGATGGCAAAGCTCAGCGCAGCCTGACCGGCCACGCGACACGACATGAGCGAGAAGCCGCTGCCCGTCATCCGCATCACCTACTGCACGCAGTGCCAGTGGCTGCTGCGGGCCGGCTGGATGGCGCAGGAGCTGCTTTCGACCTTCGGCACAGATCTCGGCGAAGTGACGCTGGTGCCGGGCACCGGCGGCATCTTCACTATCGCCTGCAATGACGTGCTGATCTGGGAGCGCAAGCGCGACGGCGGTTTTCCGGACGCGGCAAAGCTCAAACAGCTGGTTCGCGATGTCATCGACCCGGAGCGGGATCTCGGCCACGCCGACCGCAAGGGACACAAATCAAAGGATCCTGCGTAGTTAAGTGTCTTCGAAAGCAAGACGGTAAACATTGGTCTGCCGTTGTTCGAATCCCAGCTTCAGATACAGCCTGTTTGCCGCCTCTCTAGATGGTCGCGAGGTAAGATCGACCGTTCTGGCGCCGTCCGTTTTTGCCCGGGCGAGCGCTTCGCGGATCAAACCGGATGCGATTCCTCGTCCCCTGTGCCGGCCATCGACAACCACATCTTCGACGATCGCGCGTGTCCCTGTCGGCACCCTGAAAACAGCGAGTGTCAGCATCCCCAAAAGGGCTTGGCCGTCCTTCGCGATAAAAATAGTTGTTGCTGGCGATTTGACGATGCTCTCCAGAGTTTCGTGACCGGGCTGAGCAGCGGACGACGACAGCTGAGGTACCAATGCAATTATGGACTGCGCCAATGACGGCGTCAGATGTGATACCGCCTCTATTTCGAAATCGGCCATTTCGTCATCCTCCAGCAAGTGTTGTAGATGCAATCGATCATGGGAGCGGCCGCGCCTTCATGATCGTTGGAGGTTACTTCACAGCAGCGCCATGATGAAGCAGGCCATCGCCACGATCGCAGTGACGGTGCGGACGTGATTCCACATTACCCACTCGCTCAGATGGTTCGCCCACACGGCGGCGCCGTTGGCGCTGGCGGGATCGACAGCGGCTAAAGCGTCATTGAGCGGCACGTTGAAGACCATGGTCACGATCGGATTGCCGACGAAATAGATCACGGCCCCGGCGAGCAGCCAATAGGTGCCCGACTGGCTCCAGCCGAAGAGAGCCGCTGCGATCAACACGAGGCAGATGAGGCCGGTGCCGAACAGCGCCGTCATGAAGGTCGGCGTGATCACCGTGACGTTGATCGAATTCATCGCCGCGATGCCGCTTGGGACAGGCAGCCGGGCCAGCGCCGCCATGATGAAGTTCGAGAAGGCGAAGAAGACGCCGCCGACGACGCCGGAGCCGATCGCGGCGACAAAGGTGAGGGTGGGAAGAAGTTTCATCATCTCAGTTGCTCCAGATGCCGGGTTTTGCTCGATTCCATAATGCGAGTAATCCTCACATTTGCAAGACGTGATAAACCCTCGTATTTTGGGAGTCAAGCCGGGTTCCGAGAAATCGCCCAAGGAGAGAGCCATGGATGAGAAAACCGCCGCGAGGCCAAACCAGGCGGATATTGCTGCGCCGCGCCGGTCGCCGAGCCAGCAGCGCAGCCGCGAGCGGGTCGAGCGCATGCTTGCCGCCGCCTCGGCCTTGATTGCCGAGCAGGGCAGCGACGCCATGCGCATGGGCGAAGTGGCGGAACGGGCGGGGGTGTCGATCGGCTCGCTCTATCAGTTCTTCCCGGACAAGCGGGCGATCGTCTGGGCGCTGGCCGAGCGCTACACGGCCGAAAGCCAAGCCTGCATTTCCGCGGCGCTGAAGGATGTCAGCGATGCTGAAGGCCTGCGCAGGTCGTTTTCGGAGCTGGTCGATATCTACTATCAGCTGTTCCTGGCCGAGCCGGTGATGCGCGACATCTGGTCGGGCACGCAAGCCGACAAGGCGCTGCGCGAACTGGAATTGGCCGACAGTCGCGCCAATGCCGACTTCCTGCTCGCGGTGCTGAAGCCGATTCGCCCCGATGCCGATCCGATCGAATTGGAGACGGCCGCGTTTCTCGTCTGGCAGATGGGCGAGGCCGCGGTGCGGCTGGCGATCTCCGTCGAGCGGGACGAGGGCGACAGGCTGGTCGCGGCTTACAAGCGCATGGCGCTGAGGGAGCTGGTGGGCGAGTAGGTACAACCCAGGCGCTTTCCCACAGCGTCGGCGATTGGCGAAATCGCCGGCGAGAGCGCCCCTCACCCAGTCACTATACGGGGAGAGGATGCCGGCAGGCAGGTGAGGAGCTGCGCCGGCCTATGACATTGGCGTCGTCGAAAAGCGCACTGTCGCCAAATTCTGAAAGTGCGCCTCAATGAGCCTGTCTGCCCGATGACCAACTTGTCGAGGTCGGCGCTGCCCATCATCCGCCCTTCGGGCACCTTCTCCCCGTAGAACGGGGAGAAGGAATGCGGCCAACAAAAAACCCGCCACGAAGGCGGGTTTTTGATCTGCGACAAAGCGGACGAAAGCTTAGAGGCCGAAACCTTCAAAACGCTTCTTGAATTTCGAGAGGCGGCCGCCGCGGTCGAGCAGGGTCTGCTGGCCGCCGGTCCAGGCCGGGTGCGTGGTCGGGTCGATGTCGAGGTTCATCGTGTCGCCTTCCTTGCCCCAGGTCGAACGGGTCTGGTATTCGGTGCCATCGGTCATGACGACCTTAATGGTGTGGTAGTCGGGATGGATATCGGCCTTCATTGTCGTGTTTCCTGGCTGCCGGCGCTGGCAACGGGCCTGAAGGCCTGCGTCGATGCGCCCCTTTTTAAAACTCGAAGCCGCAGCTAATGAAAAGCCACGGCTTCTAAAACGGTCGGCGAGCCTATACATCAGCCGGAATTGAATCACAAGGCCGCGGCGGGCGCATATTGAAGCGCGGTCCCGCCAAGCGGCCAGAGGAAACGCTCATGGCGGAAATCGGTGGCAGCGCAAGCGAGCGCAGACGCTCGGTCCGGCCGCTCCGCAGCCTCTTTCCGTACGTTACCCGCTACCGGAAGCTGGTAATAGGCGCCGTCATCTCGCTGATCGTGGCGGCGGTGACGACGCTTGCCTTGCCGATGGCCGTGCGGCGCATGATCGACCATGGTTTCCAGGCCGCTAGCTCCACCTTCATCGCGGAGTATTTCGCGGCGCTGGTTCTGATGGCGGCCTTGCTGGCGGCCGCTTCGGCCAGCCGCTACTATTTCGTCATCACGCTCGGCGAGCGGGTCGTGGCCGATATACGCCGCGACGTCTTTTCGCATGTCACGACCCTGTCGCCGGCGTTCTTCGATCGCGCGCATTCCGGCGAGATCGTGTCGCGGCTTGCCGCCGACACCACGCAGGTGAAGTCGGCGGTCGGCGCAACCGCCTCGGTCGCGTTGCGCAACTTGATCCTGGGCCTCGGCGCGGTGGCGATGATGGTCGTCACCAGCCCAAAACTCTCCGGCCTGGTCATTGCAGCCATTCCGGTGATCGTACTGCCGCTGGTCGCCTTCGGCCGCTCGGTGCGGCGCAAGTCCCGGCAAGCGCAGGACACGCTCGCCGAGGCCACCGCCTATGCCAGCGAGCAGATCGGCGCGGTGCGCACGCTGCAGGCCTTCACCAACGAAAAGCTCGTCACCGGCCGCTTTGCGGACGCTGTCGACGCGGCCTTTGAGGCGGCGCGGGGCTCTGTGTTCGCACGCTCGTTCCTGACCTTCTTCGCCATCTTCATGATCTTCTCCTCGGTGGTCGCGGTGCTGTGGTTCGGCTCGCGCGACGTGCTTGCCGGCACGCTGTCGCCGGGCACGCTCGGCCAGTTCCTGCTCTATTCGGTGTTTGCCGCCGGCGCGCTCGGCGCCCTGTCGGAGGTGTGGAGCGAGCTATCGCAGGCGGCGGGCGCCGCCGAGCGGCTGACGGAGATACTGGCCGAGAAACCGGCCATCCTGCCACCCGCTGATCCTTTGCCATTGCCGGCCAAGGCGAAAGGCGCCATCAGTTTCGACGACGTCTCCTTCTCCTATCCGGCACGCCCGGACCGTGCCGCCGTGCACGGCCTGAGCTTCCAGGTGAAGCCTGGCGAGACAGTGGCGATCGTCGGTCCCTCGGGCGCAGGAAAAAGCACCGTCTTTTCGCTGATCCTGCGCTTCTACGATCCCGAGGGCGGGCGCATCGTCATCGACGGCGTCGATGTGCGCGAGGCCGACCCCGCCGCCATCCGCGAGCGCATAGCCATCGTGCCGCAGGACGTCACCATCTTCGCGGCGAGCGTCCGCGACAATATCGGCTTTGGCCGGCCGGGCGCCAGCGAGGCCGAAATCGAAGCGGCGGCGAAGGATGCGCTTGCCGATGAATTCATTCTAAAGCTCGAAAAGGGTTATGACAGCCAAGTCGGCGAGCGTGGCGTGACGCTGTCCGGCGGGCAGCGCCAGCGCGTGGCGATCGCCCGCGCCATCCTGCGCAACGCTCCGATCCTGTTGCTCGACGAAGCGACCTCGGCGCTAGACGCCGAGAGCGAGACGCTGGTGCAAAGAGCGCTGGAGCGGCTGATGCGCGGCCGCACCACCATCGTCATCGCGCACCGGCTGGCGACGGTGCTCAAGGCCGACCGCATCCTGGTCATGGACGGCGGGCGCATCGTCGAGGAAGGCACGCATCAGAGCCTGGTCGCCAAGGGCGGCATCTA
>NZ_VFWS01000132.1:0-14406 GCF_006443065.1 Mesorhizobium sp. B1-1-5
AAGTCGCGCGCCATCGGCGGCTGGGGTTTCCAGGTTGGCGACCAGGGCAGCGGCGCCCGCATCGGCCGCGACCTGCTGGAACAGACGCTGCTTGCCTATGACGGCATCCGTCCGGGCTCACCCCTGACCGACGCAATGCTCGCCGTCTTCCGCAACAATCCCGAAGACGTGGTCGAATTCACCACCAACGCCAAGCCTGGCGATTTCGGCGGCTTCGCGCCAAAGGTTTTCGAGCATGCAGAAAAGGGCGATCTCGTCGCCAATTTTATCCTCGCCAAGGCGGTCGCCGATGTCGAGGCCTCGCTCGGCGCGCTCGACCTTGCCGACCATGCGCCGCTCTGCCTGCTCGGCGGCTTGGCGCCGCTTTACGCGCCGCGCCTTTCGGCACGCTATCAGGCGCTGCTCAAAGCCCCGCTCGACGACGCGCTGGGCGGCGCCGTGCAGATGGCCGTGCGCATCTTTGCCAAGGGTTCGGAGGCGTCGCGATGAGCGCCGCCGACCAGATCTTCGCCATGCTGAAAGAATCCTCGCAGAGCGGCGCGCCGCTTTACCTGCAGCTCAGGCGCAGCATCGAGGAAGCGGTCAATCGCGGCCTGATCGGTCCGGGTGACGCGCTGCCCTCCGAGCGCGACATCGCCAGCAAGGCCGATATATCGCGCGTCACCGTGCGCAAGGCGGTGCAGGATCTGGTCAAGGGCGGCATCCTCGTCCAGCGTCACGGCTCGGGCACCTTCGTCGCGCCGCGCATGGAGCGTGTCGAGCAGTCGCTGTCGCGGCTCACCTCCTTCACCGAGGACATGGCGCGCCGCGGCATGAATGTGCGCTCGGTCTGGCTCGACCGCGGCCTCTATGCGCCGTCGCCGGACGAGATGATGGTGCTGGGCCTCTCCTCGACCGAGCTGGTGGCGCGCGTGGCGCGCCTGCGCATCGCCAACGACACGCCGCTGGCGATCGAGCGCGCGGCGCTCTCGGCCAGCGTCCTGCCCGATCCCGAAGCGATCGGCTCCTCGCTCTATGCGGCGCTGGAAACGACCGGCAATCGCCCGGTCCGCGCCGTGCAGCGCATCTCGGCCACCAATCTCGGCGACGCCGATGCGCGTCTCTTGGAAGTGCCTCCGGGGGTTGCCGGACTGCAGATCGAGCGCATTTCCTATCTGGCGAGCGGCAAGGTGATCGAGTTCACCCGCTCGGTTTACAGGGGCGACGCCTATGATTTCGTCGCGGAACTCCGGCTGACCGGGCCGGGAGAGGAGCTCCGGCCATGAATGCCAGCACCACCCATATGCGGCGCGAGATCGACGAGATCCCTGAAGCGGCGGCCCGCCTTCTCGACGGCTCGTCCGCCGTGTTGGCCGAGGCCGGTCGCGGCCTTCGCGAGCGCGACCCGAATTTCGTCGTCACCGTGGCGCGCGGCTCGTCTGACCATGCCGCGACCTTCATGAAATATGCCGTCGAGCTGACGGCAGGCCTTGCCGTCGCCTCGGTCGGGCCATCGATCGCGTCCATTTACGGCGCCAGGCTCAGACTTCGCGGCTCCGCATGCCTGGCGATCTCGCAGTCGGGCAAGAGCCCCGACATCGTCGCCATGGCCGAAACGGCGCGGGCCGGCGGCGCGCTCACCGTCGCCATCACCAACACGGCGGACTCGCCGCTCGCGCGGGCTTCCGACTATGCCATCGATATCCTGGCCGGACCTGAGCGCAGCGTCGCGGCCACCAAGACCTTCGTCAATTCGGCCGTCGCCGGCCTGGCGCTGATGGCGCATGCCACCGATGACCAAGCATTGATCAAGGCGCTTGCCGGCCTTCCCGGCCATTTCGAGAAGGCGATCGCCTGCGACTGGATGGCGCTCGCCGGCGCTTTGGAGAACCCGCAATCGCTGTTCATCCTCGGCCGCGGCCCGTCCTTCGCGATCGCCAGCGAGGCGGCGTTGAAATTCAAGGAGACCTGCGCGATGCACGCTGAGGCCTACAGCGCCGCCGAGGTCATGCATGGGCCGCTGGCGCTGGTCGGACCGGGTTTCCCGGTCCTGGCGCTTGCCGCCCGCGACGCGTCCGAGCCCTCGGTCGCGGAGGCGGCCGACGGCCTGACGGCCAAGGGCGCCGCCGCCTTCATCACCTCCGACAAGGCGAAGGCCGCGCGGCTTCTGCCGCATGTCGCCACCGGCCATCCGCTGACCGATCCGCTGCCGCTGATCGTGTCCTTCTACGGCTTCGTCGAGGCCTTCGCCCGCCATCGCGGCCTCGATCCCGATGCGCCGCGCAATTTGCGCAAGGTGACGGAAACCGTATGAGCGACCGTTTCGCACTCACCGGCGCCCGCATCTTCGACGGTGCCGACTGGCATGACAACGCCGCGCTTGTCGTCAAGGGCGACGTCATCGAGGCCGTCCTGCCCGCCGGGGCGATTCCGTCCGGCGTTTCGACGGTCGAGACCGGTGGCGGCTTGCTGGTGCCCGGTTTCGTCGACATCCAGGTCAATGGCGGCGGCGGCGTCATGCTCAACGATCATCCCGACGTCGCCTCGATCGAGACCATCTGCCGGGCGCATGCGCCTTTCGGCACCACGGCGCTGCTGGTGACGCTGATCACCGACACGCCGGCGATCACCGCCGCCGCCATCGCCGCCGGCGCCGAGGCGGCCCGGGAAAAGGCGCCGGGCTTCCTCGGCCTGCACCTGGAAGGGCCGCATCTCTCGGTGGCCCGCAAGGGCGCGCATGATCCGGCCCTGATCCGGCCGATGACCGACGCCGATCAGGCGGCATTGATTGCCGCGCGGCGGGACCTGCCGGTGCTGCTCACCACGATCGCGCCGGAATCGGTCGAGCCGGCACGTGTCACGGCGCTGGCCAAGGCCGGCGTCATCGTCAGCCTCGGCCACAGCGATACCGACTACGCGACGGCCACCGCCTTCGCCGAAGCCGGCGTCACGGTGGTCACGCACCTCTTCAACGCCATGAGCCAGATCGGCAACCGCGAGCCGGGCCTGGCGGGCGCGGCGATCGACACCGGCGGCTTGTATGCCGGCATCATCGCCGACGGCATCCATGTCCATCCGGCAACGATGATCCTCGCGCTGCGCGGCAAGCAGGGGCCGGGCAAAATCGTGCTGGTCACCGACGCCATGGCGACGATCGGCACCGACATGACCTCGTTCACGCTCAACGGCCGCACCATCTACCGCAAGGACGGGAGTCTGCGGCTTGCCGACGGCACCCTGGCCGGCGCCGACCTCGACATGATTTCCGCCGTCCGCTTCGTCCACCGCGTCGTCGGCCTGGAACTCGACGAGGCTCTGCGCATGGCCTCGCTCTATCCGGCCGAGGCGATCGACCAGGCCCACCGCCTCGGCCGCTTCGCCAATGGCACCGCCGCCGACATTGTTGGATTGTCGGAGGGGCTGGATGTCAGAAACGTCTGGATCGGCGGCGAGAAGGTTTTTGGCGCGTAGGCCTACTTGATCCACCGTCAAAGCCAATGCAAACGGCCGCGATTGGCCGGAGCCCCTCGCGCGTCGTCATCCTCGGGCTTGATCCGAGGATCCATTCCGTGACCTGTGGCGCAAAGTGCAACTGTGCAGAATTCTACAACGTTAGCAATGCTTTAACATCACGGCATGGATCCTAGGGTCTGCGCGCGGCGCTTCGCTCCTTGCTTCGCCCTAGGATGACGACGGGGTGTTGTTAGCCGGCTTGGTAGCTGTATAGATATTCGTATACGCCTCGCGCAGCACGTTCTTCTGCACCTTGCCCATCGTGTTGCGCGGCAGTTCGTCGACGAAGATCACCTGCTTCGGATGCTTGTATTTCGCCAGCCGTCCGGCGATGGCGCCGGTAATGTCGGCGGCGCTGATCGCCGAGCCCGGCTTGCGCACCACGACCGCCGTGACGCCCTCGCCGAAATCGGGATGCGCGACGCCGATCACCGCGCTTTCGCTGACGCCGTCGAGCGCGTCGATCTCGCTCTCGATCTCCTTCGGATAGACGTTGTAGCCGCCGGAGATGATCAGGTCCTTGCCGCGCCCGACGATGTGGACATAGCCGTCGGCATCGATCAGGCCGAGATCGCCTGTGATGAAGAAGCCGTCGTCGCGGAACTCGGCCTTGGTCTTGTCAGGCATGCGCCAATAGCCGGCAAAGACGTTGGGTCCCTTGACCTCGATCATGCCGATCTCGCCCTGGGCCAGCGGCTCGGCCGTCTCGGGATCGGTGATGCGCAGCGAAACGCCGGGCAAGGGGAAACCGACCGTGCCCGGGCGCCGCTCGCCGTCATAGGGGTTGGACGTGTTCATGTTGGTCTCGGTCATGCCGTAGCGCTCGAGGATGGCGTGGCCGGTGCGCTCGCGCCAGGCCTTGTGCGTCTCTGCCAAGAGCGGCGCCGAGCCGGAGATGAAGATCCGGATCGTCTTCGCCGCCTCGCGTGTCAGGCCGTCCTGCTGCAACAGCCGCACATAGAAGGTCGGCACGCCCATCAGCGCGGTCGCGCGCGGCATCAGCGACAGAATGCGTGCGGGATCGAATTTCTGCTCGAAGAACATTTTCGCGCCGGCCATCAGGATGACGTTGGTGGCCACGAACAGGCCGTGCGTGTGGAAGATGGGCAGCGCGTGGATCAGCACGTCGTCGGCGCCGAAGCGCCATTGCTCCACCAGCACGCGCGCGTTGGAGGCGAGGTTCTCATGGCTGAGCATCGCGCCCTTGGAACGGCCGGTGGTGCCGGAGGTGTAGAGGATCGCGGCAAGATCGTCCGGCCCGCGCGCGACGTCGCTGAAATCGGTTGCCTGCCGCGAAGCCTGGCTGGCCAGCGTTCCCTGGCCGTCGCGGCCGAGCGTGAGCACAGTGGCGCCGACCGCCGCGGCAAGCGGCTCGACACCGGACAGACGGTCCGGATCGCAAACGATCAGTTTCGGCCCGGCGTCACGGAAGAAATAGTCGAGCTCGGGCAGCGTATAGGCGGTGTTGAGCGGCAGGAAGACCGCGCCGGCGCGTAACGAGGCGAGATAGAGCAGCATCGCCTCCGGGCTCTTCTCGACCTGGACCGCGACACGGTCGCCGGGCTCGACGCCGGCCTGCGCGAGGGCATGCGCCAGCTGCGCCGACTTCGCCAGCATGTCGCCATAGGTGATCGAACGGCCGTCATCCGTCTCCATCAGCAGCCGGCCGGGCGCCGGCATGCGGGAACGGAATGCGCTGAAGAGATGATTGGTCATGAAATGTCCTCAAGGCGGACGAAGGCCGAATGGCGCATGCATTGCGCTCGCCTGAGCGAATACCAGATTTGGCGCCCGGAGCAAAAACTGCGTTGATTTTTCGATCCGCTATTTACGGCCGCGTTGGGACTTGCCGGCCCTCGGATCATAACCCTGCGCGAGGCGTTCCATGCACATCGCCGCGGTGAGGCGGTAGTGATTGAGAAGCGCCTCGACCGCGCCGTCGGCGTCGCCGTCCAGCGTGCGCTCGGCGATGATGCGGTGCTCGCCGAGATCGTCGCGCCCTGTGCCTGGCGCGTTTTGCGCGATCAGGCGGTAGCGCGAGGCCTGGTCGGAAAGCTGATCGCAAAAGCCGATCAGCCAGTGCGACCGGCACGCCGCGATCAACGCCCGGTGGAAAGCGCGGTGCAGCTTTTCCCATTCCGGATTGTTGGTTGCCGGGTCATCCGGCAGGCGGCGCTCGGCGCGTGCAAGGCGGTGCAGGGCCAGCACCAGTTGCTCTTCCCATTCTGCGGTGCGGTGCGCAATGGATTCGCGCAACGCCCGCTCCTCCAGCCAGCAGCGCGTGCGCGTCAGCTCCTCCAGTTCCGCGGCGCTGACCGGCATCAGGAAGAAGCCGCGTTGGTCGTGACGGCCGAGCAGACCCTCGGCGGCCAGGCGGTTGAGCGCCTCGCGCACCGGCGAGGCGCCGGCGCCATAGCGGGAAACGACCCACTCGACACGCAGTTTCGTCTCGGACTCCAGGGCTCCGCGCAGCAAGTCGTCGCGGAGTTGCTGGTAGACCGAACTGGCAAGCGTGCTTTTGGCGCCCTTGCTCTCGCCCGGCTCGGTGCTTCCGTTTGTCAATCGAACTCCTGTTGCTTTGCCCCTGGTTTGCCAGGGCCCCGCGGCGAAGCAATTCCCGTACATGTATCATACAGCCGGGCAATGAGGTGTCTCAAGCGGAAGATGCCGATATTCGACTTTAAGACAAGCGGACCGTCTATTTATTGAACAAAGTAGAATCCCAGGGAAAAGACGATGTTCCTGGGTCGCTTCATAGAATGAACAGTCGTTCAATCGCTGTCGCGGTTGTGCAACTCCCGCGAGAGCTCGTGCCGTTATACGTTTAACTGGCGGCCCTGTCGGCAGCCGTTCGAATTGCTTCGATATTTGCCCTATAGGCTTCGACGCTGCCGCCCTTGAAGACCGCGGCGCCCGCCACCAGCACATTGGCGCCGGCCGCGGTCACCAGCGGCGCCGTTTCGGCCGAAACACCGCCGTCGATCTCGATACGGATCGGCCGACCGCCGATCAGCGCCTTGACCCGTTTCACCTTGTCGACGATCGCCGGGATGAAGGCCTGCCCGCCGAAGCCCGGATTGACGGTCATGATCAGGATGAGGTCCAACCGGTCGAGCACATACTCGATCGCCGTTTCCGGCGTTGCCGGGTTGAGCGAGACGCCCGCCTTCTTGCCGAGGTTCTTGATGGTCTGGAGCGAGCGGTCGAGATGTGGCCCGGCCTCGGCGTGCACCGTCATGCCGTCGCAGCCCGCTTCGGCGAAGGCCGCCAGGTAAGGATCGGCCGGCGCAATCATCAGATGGCAGTCGAAGAAGGCCTTGGTGCGATTGCGGATCGCCTTGATCACTGGCGGGCCGAAGGTGATGTTGGGCACGAAATGACCATCCATCACGTCGAGATGGATCCAGTCGGCGCCGGCCGCCACGACGGCCTCGACCTCGTCGCCGAGCTTGGAGAAATCCGATGCCAGCACCGATGGCGCAATCAGGGTCTTCTTGCTCATGCTGCTCGCCTCATTTCCGAACGCCAATGTCAGGGCCGCCTAGAGCCGGATGATTTCAGCTCGAGTCGACCTGAAATCTGAATCCGGCTCTAAATCAAAGAGAGAGCATGAGGAAGTGGAAAAGAAAACCCGCCGGATCGCTCCGGCGGGTCCTGGTCCTCAGCCGCGGGGATTACGGCTTGAAGTTCTGGATGTTGGCGCCCGCCGGATCCTGCAGCACGCGCCGCGGCTGGCGCTGCGGCACCAATTGCTGCAACACGTTCGGGTTGAGCAGCAGGCCGGGGTTGATCTCGATGCCCGGCCTTCTGCGGATCGGCGTGCAGTCCGGGAAGCGTCCCGTGGTCCCGGCGGGGCAGCGCTTGATCAGCACCGGCTGGCATTGGCCGTCGATGAAGCGCGAGCCCGGCGCGCATTCCTGCTGCGGCTTGCGGCAGGCGCCGTCGCGGATTTCGGTTCCACGCGGGCAGACACAGTCGCCCCGCTTGTTGTGGACCTGACCGCGAATAGTGCACTGCTCCTGGCTCGGCTTCGGCCGCTGGCAGGCCTTGCCCCGCACCTCCAGCCCGTCCGGGCAGGCGCAATTGCCGTTGGCGTCGCGCACCTGGCCGCGGATCGGGCATTGCTTCGACACGATCGGCCGGCAGGCGCCGTCACGTACCTCCGTGCCGCGCGGGCAGACGCAATCGCCATCGGCGTTGCGGGACTGGCCGCGGATACGGCACTGAGCGGGCGGTTGCCGATCAGGCACGCAGGCCTTGGCCACCCGGTCGAGATGCGTGTTGTCCGGGCAGGTGCAGCCGTTTCCGTCCGAAGTCGGCACGGCGCCGCGCACCGCGCATTTTGGCGGGATGACCTGGCAGACGCCGTTCACCAGCTCGCCGCGGCGGCACACGCAGTTGCCGTCCTGGTCGCGGTACTGGCCGGGACGCAGCGTGCACTGCGGCTCCTGCGGCTCGTCGCCCCGCACGCATTTGCCGTTTTCCAGCCCCGTGCCGCGTGGGCAGACGCAGCGTCCGTCGGCGGTCCGGATCTGGCCCTGCAGCAGGACGCAGCGCGGCGGTGGCGGGAGAGGCAGCAGCTTGGTGCCGCCAGAGCCCCCATTACCGGAACATTGGCCGTTGCGGAAGGCGGTGCCGTCCGGGCAGGCGCAACGGCCGGCCGAGTTCAGCACCAGCCCATCCGAGCACTGGTTCTTCACCTTATGCCTGATGGTGAAGGGATGGCACGCATAGGCCTTGCCGCGATCGCGCTGGACGTTGGTCAGGTCGCGGTTGAGCACGTCGCCGCCGCCCTGCACCGGTGTGTTAGGGGGCAACACGCCGACGCAGTTCTGCCCGTTGACCGTCCCCTGCAGATTGGCGAGGCGCCCCTCCTCGGGAAGGATCACGGTGACGTGGTGGGTGTGGCTTTCGCCGGCGCCCAGTGTCAGGTTGGCGATGCAGGATAGAGGCAGCGTCGTCGGTTCCGGCGAGCAGCCGAAAGGCGGATCGATCGACGTGATCTCAACGCCTTCCAGCCGGCCCAGGCCCTCGATGCCGATCGCATCGCCGATGCGGACCGGGCCGGAAAAGGGGGTAGGCCCGTCATTCGCGATGGTGATCTCGAACGAGCAGGGTTCGCCCGGCCGGCATTCGGCATCGCCGGTCTTCTCGACACGGATGGCGGAAGCGCCGCCGCCCTTCGCGCAGGCCTGGCCGATCGGGTAGACGATATCGTCCCCCGGCGCCGGCCCGTAGGAGCCGCGCGCGCAGTTTTCGAACGCGCCATTGCCGCTCACCGTCACGTCGAAGTGCCGGCTGGTTCCGGGCGTCATTACGGCGCCGGGAATCTGGCACGACAGCGTATTGGCGGGCACCGGTCCGCAGCTCCACCCCGCGCCGTCGGGGGTCACAGTCTGGATCTCGACCGGAGCACCCCCCGACACCAGGGCTGCGGCATCGTTGACCCGCACCGGACCGGTGGGGGCGGCGGTGCCGGCATTCGCGACGGTTATGCGGCAGGAAACCATTCCAGCACGCACGAGCTGATCGCCGCCGCACACCTTGGTGATGCGCAGGCCGGGTTGGCCGCCATTCGGATGGCGGATGCGCTCGGTGGCGCAGGCTCTGTTGTTGGCGAGATCGACCTCGCCGGGAATGGCCTTAACCTCGGCGCAGTTTTCCACCGTATCCGGCCGGTAGCTTGCCGGCATCACCGCCTTGACGACGATTGGCGTCGAGGCGCCGGGAGGCAGCGAGATGCCGGCATTGTCGCAGCGGAACTGTCCAGGTCCGTTGGGGCCGCAGGTCCATGGCGGGCTCGGCCCGAAGGCCGACGAGGTGGGCGCGCCGCCGGGATAGTTGTCGATCACCGTCAGCGGCCCGTTATAGGTGCTGGTGCCGTTGTTGATGATGTCGATCACGAAATAGCAAACGCCGTCGGCCGTGCAGACCGGGGCGCGGGCGCGCTTCTTCAGGATCAGGTCCACCTTCTTTTCGACCGGTGGGTTGCACTGTGGATCGCGGTCGCCACGGCGGCAGATCGGGATCGAGGCGCAGCCGCGATCGTTGGTCTGGCTGCCGAACAGCGGCTTGCCGCTGGCCTGGTAGTCATAGGCGGCGCAATTGCGCAGCACGCTGCCCTGCCATCCGCCCGCCGGCCTGAAGCCGAGCTTGAGGTTGACGGAAGCGCCGGGGTTGAGCGTTGTCACCGGATAGGTGCAGGTCATCGGCGTCGTGCCGGGCACGCAGACCCAGGGCGCGTTCGGTCCCGATGTCAGCACCGAGCCTGCCGGCAGCGTCACCTCGTCGAGCACGATCTTGCCGTTATAGGGCGCGTCGCCGACATTGGTGACGGTGATGGTGAAGTCGCAGCCGCCGGCCATCGTGCAACGCGGCACGTCGGCATGCTTCTCGACCTTCAGGTCCGGCTCCTTGTCCTTGGGCGGGCATCTCAGATCACGCGGGATGACGATGTCGATCACCTGCGTGCAGCAGAGCCCCCAGCCTTCCTTCGGCCCGGCATAGGTTTCGATGCCGGTGACGATGAGATGGATGGCCTCACCCGGCGAGGCGCCGATGATCTTCCAGTTCAGCACGCCGCCGCCGATCGGCACCTTCTGCGTGTCGGGAACGATGGTGACGCCGGGCGTCGTTGTCGACACCTGCACCCACTTGCCGCCCATCTCCGGGCCGACCGGCATGTGGTAGATGAAAGCGCCGCCGCCGGGCACGCAGTCGACCGTGCCGCGCTCGACCTTGAAGCATTCCTTGCCGGGAGGTGGAGGCGGGTTGCACTTGGTGACGTCGATATGGATCGTCGTCTTCGCGCCGGTGAGGATATTGCCGTCATCCGGCTTGCTCGGGTCCTGCGACGGGATAATGGTCCCCGGGCCGCCTGACATCGTCACCTTGATCTGGCCCTGGTTGTCGACATTTGCCGGCGCCGGAAACGCCGCCTGGTCTATCTTGGCCAGGATCCGGAAGGTGATGGTGCGTTCGTTCGGCGCGCCCGAGCCGTCGAGGTCGGAGGCGGAAATCCGGAAATCGGACACCGTCGCCGTGTCGTCGGGATTGGCCGAGCTGCTGATCGCAGCCGCCGGCAGTGGTCCGCCGCCAGCATCCGTGCCGTCGCCGGTCACATTCACGTTGACGATCTTCAGACCATGCGCAAGCTGGTCCTTGAAGTCGATCCTGGCGTTCTTCAGCGCGTTGACGAAGATCGGGTTGGCGAAGGCCTGCTCGTTGCCGCGCAGGCCGAAGGTCAGTGTGTAATAGACATAGTCGCAGCTGCGCTGGCCGCCCGTCTTGGTGAAGAAGGGGACGATGCGGCCAGGCTCCGGGTTGATGACGCGCGGATTGTCCAGGTCGAGCCTGGGCTCCGGTCCGGCAACTTCAGTGAGCTTGGCCGGAGCGGTGTCTTCCGCGAATGCCGGCAGCGCCGGCAGCATGGCGACCGCGATACCGGCCGCCATCAGCCAGCGCGCGCCGCGCCTGGCGTATGACAGGGGTTTCATGATCGTCTCCATGACGGGTTTCGGGTTGCTCGAAACGAAGCGGGAAAGGGCGAGATTGCTCATCTGTCCCTCCCTCAACGTTCGCAGCTGACGGCTGGCGTTCTGAGCGGCAGCGTCATCTTGCAGCAAGGGTAGTAGCCACCCTTGTCCTGGTCGGACTTGCGGTGGAAGCAGAGCCCGACATTGACGGTGTCGCCAGGATAATGGCCGGTGATGTCGATCGTGTAGGGCTTGCCCGGAACATGCGACATGGGTGTTGTCACCCCGACGCCGGGCGTCCTGGACTGCGCCTTGATCGAATCGCCGCCGAAGCCGGCATGGTCATGGAGATAGAGTTCGGCCTGAAGCCCGCGCGGCGTGCAGTAATAATGCACGTCCTCGATATCGATGCAGGGCGGCAGGTTGCCGGGCGGTGGGAAGTCCGGCGGATAGAACGGAGGCAGGTAGCCGCCGCCGGGGATTTCCTCATAGTAGCCGGCGCGGCCCTCACAGGGGCGCCAGACCCTTACGTCGCCGACATGGCCTTCGACCTCGGGGTCTTCGAAATAGCCGTCGAAGTCGACGAACCATGAGCCGAAGGGCGGAACGTTCGCCGGCTTGACCAGCGCGCTTGGCGTCAGCTGGACGCCGTGCACGGCAAGCGGCCCGCCGGCGGCGAGGCGCTCGGCCAATTCAGGATTGTCGCGCAATTTGTCGCCGGTGTTGACGACGGTATCGGTGCAAACACTGGTGTCGATATTGCCGTCGGCATCATAGCCATATTGCAGGTCGACGCCGCCGGCCGACTGCCGGTTGCCTTGCGGGAAGCCGACCGCATATTCCTGCGGCACCTCGACCCAGCCCGATTCCGTTGCCGGATCGTCCGGGTCCTCGCGCCAGTAGCGGATCAGCTCGCCTTTGCCGGAATCGGCGAAGCGGCTGTAATCGTAACGGTTTTCGACCGGGCCGCGCTGGGCGAGGTACATGAAGCCCTTGTTGTCGAATGAGATGTCGGTGACGGCGTAGTCCTTGTCGGCCTTGACCGTCAGCTCCCAGCGCGGATCGCCGGCGAACGTGCCGTCGCGCGCAATGCCGACCGACCAGATCTCGGATTTTTCGCCGACCGAATAATAGAGCCGGCCGCCATGATAGGAGACCGCCCAGACACGGCGCCCGTCCTGCGTATAGCCCCAGGTCTCGGGGTCTTCCGTGTCGAAGGCGGCGCCCTGAATATCCATGACGGCGCCGTCGTCGGCAACCGGGGCCAGCCCATGCGCCGGGCGCCCGGCGACACCATGGTCGAACGTGTCGACCAGATGGCCGTTGGCGTCGATGCGGTGGATGAGGCCGGTGTCGAGGTCCGAGGCGAAGAACTGGCGGTGGATAGGGTCGAAGGCGAGATTGCCGATGCCCGGGCCGCTATTGGTGTCGATGTCGGCGAATTTCGAGACCGCGCCCGTGATGCCGTCGATCTTCCAGATCGTGCCTGGTCCGCCGCCATTCTCGGTGCCGAACTGGCCGTCCATGAAGGCAGCGCCGGCGGCGCCGCGGCGCTGCCGCTCCGGGCGCCCGTCGTCGTCGGCGTCCGGCGTGACGATCTCGACGCCATGCAGCGAGGTCGCGGCGGCATAGAGGTTGGGAATGCCCGAGGGCGCGCCATCGCGCACGCCGTCGTCATAGGTCAGTCCGAACACCTCGCCGATTTGCCCGGCGCTTACCTCGAAGGGCGGCGGCGTGTTGACGAGCTGGCCGGAGGCCTGCCCGCCGAGATGCGCGACGTCGAAAATGCGCAAGGATGCGCGGGACGTATCGATGAAGGTCTCGTCGACCGGATCGGCGCCGGGCGGCAAGCCCTGATCGAAATTGGGGATCACGGTGCCGGGGAAGCCGGTGACCGCCATCGATCCGGGATAGATGATCTGCGTTTCCTGCGCCTTCGCAACGCCGCCGAGCCAGAGGCCGGCGGACAGCGCCACAGCAAGTATTCCACCGGTTGTTGCTATTGCGCGGCGTGAACGGCCGCCACGAGAACGCACGAACGAGCCGCGACCGCCAGACATTGAACTCCCCCCGAAGCCGCAGGAAGGAACATCCGGTCTTGCCGCGCCAACCAGGGCAAGGCGCGGCGTTGCGGCACGTTCGTCCCCGATCGAATTGTCTGTTTTCCTCTTGGCGACGATACGCCTGCTCCTGTGCAGGGTCAACGGAATCAGCCGAAAGCCCAGCGCGTCGAGCCCTTCCCGAAGGCGGTGATCGCGCTGGGCTTCCGATGTTCCCGGAGACCGCGGAGTCTCTGGGTTTCTGGTCATGGCGGCTTTCCCTTTCCGGGCCGCACCATTGCGGCGCCTGGCCGTCAGTCGCTGGCCGGCGTGGAAAGGTTCATGGGAGGGCAGCGGAGCGGAAAGTGTTTCCAGTCGCCAGGGTCGTTACCAGATCCAGTCGGCCCGGCCGAGCGCCGATACCGCCTCGACGATGCGGGTGAAGCTCGTCCGTGCCCGGCCGACCATGTGCCGGGCACGGAGATAGCCATGCACCAGGCCCGGCTCCTCGAACCAGGCGGCGCGCCCGTCCGCCGCGACGACGCGGTCGCGATAGGCTTCGCCGTCGGACGACAGCGGATCGCACTCGGCGGTGATCAGCACCGTCGGCGGCAAATAGGCGAAATCGGCGTCGGCGAGCGGATAGAGCGTGATGTCGCCGGTCTGGTCGACGCCGCCGGTGCGGATATGCTTGTAGAAGTCGAGGTCGCGCACGGTCAGCATCGGGGCCTCGGCATGGGTGACGTAGGAGCCGCGCGAATGGTCGCCGCCGAGGCCGGGATAGATCAGCATCTGGCCGGCCGGCTTCTTTTCATGGCCGCGCGTGGCATGCGCTATCGCCGCGCAGAGATTGCCGCCGGCGCTGTCGCCGCAAAGCACGACAGCGCAGTCATAGGTCCTGGCGGCCCATTCGAACGCGTCCATGGCGTCGTCGAAGGCGGCCGGATGCAGATGCTCCGGCGCCAGCCGATAATCGACCGAGACCACCTCGAAGCCGGTGCGGGCACAAAGCTCGGCGCAGACATCGTCATGGCTCTCCAGCCCGCCCAGAATAAAGCCGCCGCCATGAAGGTAGAGCACCATCGCGGCATTGTTCGGCTCCGCGTTGCGATAGATGCGGATCGGGATGCCGTCGGCGATGCCTGTCGTCAAGGCGGTCACGCCTTGCGGATAGCCGGCAAAGAACTCTCGGCACATCCGGTCGTAGATCGCGCGCTGCTCTTCGATCGTGTAGTCGATCGTGTCCGGCGGATAGTAGGAGTTGGTCTTCTCGATGAAAGCCCAGGTCTCGGCGTCGATGAGTGTTTTGTAGTCGGTCATATCGCATGACCAACTTTAGATGATTGCGCCCGGGCCCCCCTATCTGTCCTGCCGGACATCTCCCCCTCAAGGGGGGAGAT
>NZ_VFWS01000133.1:0-14176 GCF_006443065.1 Mesorhizobium sp. B1-1-5
CCTCGGCCTCACCATCGCCCGCAACATCGCGCGCGGCGCCGGCGGCGAGGTCGATCTCTCCAACTACCCCGGTGGCGGGCTGCTGACGGAGCTGCGGCTGCCGCTGGCAGCTTGAGTCAGGAGTGGGCTCTGTCCGGCACCGGCGCCACTGGATCAGCGGAACCATCCTTGTGATAGTGCGGCCCGCCTGATTATGAGGGAAATCCGCACATGTTCTACGCCGTCCTTGCCTATCACGTCGAAGACACCGTGCAGTCCTGGTCGCCCGATGAGGATGCGGCATTGATGAAAGACCTGCTCGAGGTCAACGACAGGCTGACGCGCGAGGGCAAGCTCGGGCCCGCGGCCAGGCTCGGCGCGACGGCCAAGGCCGTGACGCTGCGCGGTCCGGGCGACGGCTTGGTGATCGACGGTCCCTTTGCCGAGACCAAGGAGCAGTTGCTCGGCCTCTATGTCCTCGACTGCGCGACCCAGGACGAGGCGATAGCGGTGGCGCGCGACCTCAAGCGCGTCAACCCCACCGCCGTCTACGAGATCCGGCCGATCATGCTCTATCTACCGGGCGCCACGCTGACGGTAAGCTGAGACAGCTTCCCGAGCGTGCTTCAGACCGATATCGCGGCCTCGATTTCCTGTCCCAGCCTGAGCATCTCCGTCACCAGCAGGTCGAGATCGCCGCGGCGCGTGCGGTGATTGGCGATTGCCACCCTCAGGCAATGCCGGCCCTGCACCGTGGTATCGGACAAGGCCGCGATTCCCTCTTCCTGGAGTCTCAGCATGATCTCGGTGTTGAATCCCTTGAGGCTTTCCTCCGACGCGCCATCCAGGCGATGGCGGAAGCAGACGATGTTGATGGTGGTCGGCGCCATCAGTTCGAGCGCCGGCTCCGCCTCGATCAGCCGGGTGAGGTGGCGGGCCTGGGCGATGTTCTGGTCGATCAGGCGGCCGAACTTCTCGACGCCATGCTCCTTCAGCGCCATCCAGATCTTGAGCGCACGGAAACCGCGCGACGTTTGAAGCCCATAATCGTGCAGCCACTCTCCGGAGGCCAGGCCCCGCGGCGTCGATTCCAGATATTCCGGCGTCACGGCAAACGTGTTGCGGTGCTGGGATGCGTCCCGCACCAGGGCGCAGCCGGCTTCGAACGGCGCGTGCAGCCATTTATGCGGATCGAGCGCGATCGAATCCGCCTGTTCGATGCCGGCGACGAGCGATCGGTTCTCAGGCGCGATCGCGATGAGCGCGCCGATGCAGCCGTCGACATGGAACCAGAGGTCCTCTTCGGCCGCCACGCTCGCCAGCGCCTGCAGGTCGTCGACCGCGCCGGTGTTGACGGTGCCGGCGGTGCCGATCACGCAGGCCGGGCTGAAGCCCGCCTCGCGGTCCTCCGCGATTGCCGCCTTGAGCGCGGCGATACCGATGCGCAACCCGGCATCGGTCTGGATTCGCCGCAGCGCCTGATTGCCGAGGCCGAGCGCCTCCACAGCCTTGCGATGACAGGAATGGACCTGGTCCGAGGCGTAGTAGCGCAACGGCTTCGGCATGGCGCCGACACCCCGCTCGCGCACGTCGACGCCTGCCTTGACGTTGCGCGCCACGGTCAGGCCGATGATGTTGGCCATCGAGCCGCCGCTGACCAGCGTGCCGCTGGCCGAGGCGGGAAAACCCACCATCTCCTTCATCCAGTTGACGACCTGGCTGTCCATCAGCGCAGCGGCATGGTTGCCGCCGCCGAGATTGGAGCCCTGGATCGCCGCCAGGAAATCGCCGAGCGCGCCGGTGAAGTTGCTGGATCCCATATACCAGGACCAGAAACGCGGATGGATGTTGCCCATCGGGTAAGGCATCACGTTGCGGGCGACGTTGTCATAAACATCAGCCGCCGGCGCCGGCGAGCGCGGCAAAGGTGCGCCGAAGAATGCCCGCACCTCGGCCGGCATCTCGCGCCAGACCGGCCGGTCGCGGACATCCTCGAGATAGGCGATGGCATCGTCGAGGATTCGGTGCGAGAGCGCTCCCACATCGGCCCAATCCGGCGGATCGAGTGTTTCGTCCACGTTGGTCGCTTCCTGAAATATATCCATCTGGCCTCTCCCGCCGGCGTGGGTCGACCCGCGCTTAAAAGAACGGCGCCGCCATGCGGGGGCGGCGTCGCGGTCGGTTTTGTCAGGCTTCAAACTGGCAACTCGGCGTCGAGCGCGACAGCGCCGTTTCCTCGGCGTCCATGTCCGCCTCGATGCCGTCGAAGAGCGGCGTCGACATGTAGCGCTCCCCCGTGTCGGGCAGTATGCACAGGATCACCGAGCCGGCCGGGGCCTTGCCCGCGATCTGCCGCGCCACGGCGAAGGTGGCGCCGCCGGAGATGCCGGTGAAGATGCCTTCCTGCCGCGCCAGCGCTTTCGTCCATTTGATGCCTTCGGGACCGGGAATCGGCACCACCTCGTCATAATAGCGTTGGTCGATCGCCTCCTGCAGCACGTTGGGGATGAAGTCCGGCGTCCAGCCCTGGATCGGATGCGGTTCGAAGGCCGGATGGCTGGCGGACGGCGCACCGCCGGCGCCGCGCTCCTGGGCCTTGCCGCTGCCGATCAGCTGCGCGTTCGCCGGCTCGGCGAGCACGATCTTCACCTCCGGCCGCTCGCGGCGCAGCACGCGGCCGACGCCGGCCACCGTGCCGCCCGTGCCGTAGCCGGTGACCAACACATCGAGCCTGGAACCGGCGAAATCATTGATGATCTCGCGCGCTGTCGTCGCTTCGTGGATGGCGGCGTTGGCCTCGGTCTCGAACTGCCGCGCCAGGAACCAGCCATTGGCCTCGGCAAGCTCGACCGCCTTCTTGTACATGCCGAAACCCTTCTGGGCGCGCGGCGTCAGCACCACCTTGGCGCCAAGCATGCGCATCAGCTTGCGGCGCTCGATCGAGAAGCTGTCGGCCATCGTCACCACCAGCGGATAGCCTTTCTGCGCGCAGACCATCGCAAGGCCGATGCCGGTGTTGCCGCTCGTCGCCTCGACGACAGTCTGGCCGGGCTTGAGCTTACCGCTGCGCTCGCCTTCCTCGATGATGTTGAGCGCCAGCCGGTCCTTTACCGAGGCCGCCGGGTTGAAGAACTCCGCCTTCACATAGATCGTGGCATGTGCCGGGCCGAGATTGTTGATGCGGATGACCGGCGTGTCGCCGACCGTGTCGAGAATGCTGTCGAACAGACGGCCGCGCCCGGACGTGGTCCTGATTTTCAATTGATGCAACATGGCCTTTCTCCTCACGTGCCGGTTACAAACCGGCGGCTTGGGCGGCGCGGTTTCGACACCTTGCCGCGTTAGTTGCGTGTGACTTGCCGGCAAATTCGGCAAAGGCCGTATCCGGCTCGAAAATTCGCCGACGGATGCGCCCTGTCGTGTTTGGTGATAGAACATGGACCAACTGTTCGGCGTGGGAGCGAGCGTGGAAACGGACATGGAATCCGTTCGGTCGGCTCTGAAAAGCATGGCAGCCAGCCTTTCGATCAGGCTGCTCGGCCCGTTTGCGATCATGCGCGACGATGTTCCTGTGGCCTTGCCTTCGTCACGCAAGCTGCGCGCCCTGCTTGCCTATCTGGCGCTGGCGCCCCACCCCGTCAGCCGCAGCCGTCTTTGCGAACTTCTCTGGGACGTGCCCAACGATCCGCGCGGCGAGTTGCGCTGGTGCCTGAGCAAGCTGCGTGCCGCGCTCGACGAACCGGGCTTGCGCCGGATCGAGACGGAAGGCGACACCGTGGCGCTTCGCCTCGGCGATGTGAGCGTCGATGCCGTCGAGGCAGCTGCCGCGGTGGCGAAAAGGATCGAGACACTTGGCCTCGACCGCCTGCGGACGCTTGCGCAACTGTTCGCCGGCGATTTTCTCGACGGCCTCGAGCTCGATCGCAGCCCGCATTTCGGCAGCTGGCTGGCGGCGCAGCGCCGCCGTTTCAGCGCATGCCATGTCGCGGTTCTGGAGCATATCATTGGGCTTCTCCCGCGTGGAGCCGATGAGGCCGGCGCCCATATCGACAAATGGCTGGAGCTTGCGCCCTTCGACGGCCGCGCGCATGTGGCGCTGCTGGAAAATCTGGCCCGGCGCGGGCAGATCGGCGCCGGCGAAGAGCATCTTGCCACGGCAGCGGAGTTGTTTCGCTCGGAAGAGCTGGATGTCACGCCATTGCGCGAGGCTTGGCAGGAGATAAGAGCCCGGAACGCCGGCGCAACGCCATGCGCCCGATCCGGGCCGGCTTTCCCGGTTTCGGAATCGCAGGTCGCCGCGGACGAATCCGAGCCCGTTGCGACCCGCCGGGCTTCGCTCGCGGTGATGCCGTTTGCCGAGAGCGCCGGCGCCGGCGGCTTCCGTGGCGGGCTTGCCGATGGCCTCACGCATGACATCATCACGCGGCTTGCCAAGCTGCGCGATTTCTTCGTTATCGCCCGCGGTTCTGTCTTCGCGCTCGCTGAGAAGAACATCGCGCCGGAAGACGCCGGGCGCAGGCTGAATGTCGACTATGTCGCGACGGGCTCGGTGCGGGCTCTGCCGGGCCGGTTCATCGTCTCGGTCGAGCTTGTCGAGGTCCGCACGGCAAGGATCGTTTGGGCGGAAACCTTTGAACACAAGCCTGACGACATCTTCATCGTCATCGAGGATATCGGCAACAGCATCGTCTCATCGATCGCCGCCGAGATCGCGACGGTGGAGCGCAACCGCGCATTGCTGAAAGCGCCAAACTCGCTCAATGCCTGGGAGGCCTATCATCGCGGCCTCTGGCACATGTATCGCTTCACCCGCCAGGAAAACGAGCTGGCGCAGCATTTCTTCGGCGAAGCATTGAAGCTCGATCCCACTTTCGCGCGCGCCTATGCCGGCATGTCCTTCACCCACTGGCAGAATGCTTTCCAGCGCTGGGGCGACCGCGACCGCGAGACCGCGCTTGCCTTCGAAAGCGCCGGCCAGAGCCTTTTGGTCGACGACCGCAACCCCGCCGCCCATTGGGCGATGGGCCGTGCGCTATGGCTGCGCGGCGAGCAGGACGGCTCGCTGCTGGAGCTCGCGAGCGCCGTCGACCTCAGCCCCAATTTCGCGCTCGGCCACTACGCGCTGTCCTTTGTCCATTCGCAATCGGGCGACCCGCAATCGGCGATCGGTTCGTCGGACCATTCGCGCCATCTGAGCCCCTTCGATCCGCTGCTGTTCGGCATGATGGGCGCGCGCGCCATGGCGCATGCAAGGCTTGGCGAATTCGAAGCGGCGGCCGAATGGGCGCTGAAGGCGGCCGCAAGGCCAAACGCCCATGTCATCATCCTGGCGATTGCCGCTCACTGCCTGGCGCTGGCCGGCCGGCAGGAGGAGGCGCGAACCTTCGCCGCCGCGATCCGCAACACCCTGCCGAACTATCGCGCCGACGATTTCATCGCGACATTCCGTTTCGACCGGGATGGAGAAGCCCTGTTCCGGAACGGCGCCAAGCTCATCGGGCTGAATTGAATCCGGCTAGTGGCACTGCACATTTTGACCGGTCGGCTCTGTTTGCGTTGGCAGATGGCATGCCTTGGAGATTGGCCGAAACGCCCATCGCGATCGTCATTCCAGGGCGGAGCAGGAGCGAAGCTCCGTCGCGAAGACCCTAGAATCCATACCGCTACCTTCGCCAAGGCGTGCAACGGAGCAGAATTCTGCACCGTGCCGGCGCTTCGAAGTCACGGAATGGATTCTATGGTCTGCGCGCGTCGCTTCGCTCCTTGCTCCGCCATAGAATGACGAGGTTGGGGCGGCTTCATCCAATCCCCGGCGTTTGCGCTGGGGAACTAGTGAGATAACGGGCCGCTGGCTTTCCGCCAGGCGTCGATGCCGCCCTGGATGTGGCGGGCGCTGGAAATCCCGACGTCCTGCGCTGCTTGCACCGCCATCGCCGAGCGCTCGCCGAAGGCGCAATAGAACAGGATCTGTTTGCTGGTCGACTTCGCCAGTTCGTGCAACATGCCGCCGGCGGCGATGTTTTCCTGCAGCCGCGCATAAGGCAGGTGGATCGCGCCGGGGATGATACCGTGCCGCTCGCGCTCGGTTTGCTCGCGCAGGTCGACCAGCGCCACGTCGGGCCGCCCGACCAGCGCCAGCGCCTGCTCCGCACTCACCGCCCAGCCGCGGCTGGCGATGTCGTCCTGGTGCAGCCCGACCCGCATGTTGGCGGGCACGGCCACATCCATCATTTTCGGGTTGGACAGATTGAGATTGTTCATGATGTTCACATACTCGTCGACCGACTTCACCTGCAGGCGCGGATTGAAGGCCTTTTCCTCGCCGATCGTCGACACGGTCTCGCCCTTGTAGTCATGCGCCGGGAAGATCAGCGTCTCGTCGGGCAGCTTGAGCAGCCGGCCGAAGATCGATTCATATTGCTGGCGCGGATCGCCGTTCTGGAAATCGGTGCGGCCGGTGCCGCGGATGAGCAGCGTGTCGCCGGTGAACACACGATCCGGCAGGATGAAGCTGTAGGAATCGTCGGTGTGGCCGGGCGTGTAGATGACGTCGAGCGCCAGGCCTTCGATGCCGAGCTTGTCGCCGTCGGCAAGCCGCATCGACACCACGTCGGCCTTGGTCTGCTCACCCATCACGGTCACGCAATGCGTCTTGTCGCGCAACGCGCCGAGTCCGGTGATGTGGTCGGCATGAAGATGCGTGTCGACCGCCTTGACCAGCCTCAGGTCCAGCTCATTGACCAGCTGCAGATAGCGCTCGACCTTCTCCAACACCGGATCGATGATCAGCGCCTCGCCGCCGCGCCGGCTGGCGAGCAGATAGGAATAGGTGCCCGAAACGGAATCGAAGAGCTGACGGAAGATCATCCTGCGACGTGCCCCACTGCAACGCTGGCCTTCACGAATGCAATGATCCGCGAGGCCGCGTGGCAGTATAGGATTGTGGGGCTTTTTGACCAAGCGCCTATCGTCAGCCAATGACCGCGATTTTCCATGCCAACAGGACAGCTATCGCCGCAGCGGTGAGAAGCGTCGCCCAGCCATGCCGCCCGATGGCATGCACGACAAGAACGGCGAGGCCGGCGCAAACCGCGGCGAGCGCGCCTTCGATATAGAAGATTTCATCGCTACGCAGCTCTGCGCCGGCCGCTCCACCGATCCTGAAGAATTCCAGGATCGACCGGACCGCGATGACTAGCAACAGGCCAAGCGCTATTTGCGCGGCTCGCGGTTCGGACAGCCAGTTCCAGATTCGCCTCACAGGACCCTTGCCTATCATCCATGTTAGAACAGGGCCAACGAGCCCATCCGTTGTAAAAAGGTGCTCAAGTCGCGCCAGCGCCGGTGTTGTTTTGCATCCTTCAAAAAGCCTTGCTGAGGCGGGCCTGGCCGCGAACGGTGAAGGCATTATCGCTTCCGTAGCCGGCCTCGAAGCCGGCATTGAGCGTCATGCCTGCGCCCACCTGCGCCGCGACGTCCGCGCCGGCAAAGCCGCGCAACACAAATTTCTTGCTGCCGGCGGGAAAAGAGATGCCCTGGCCGAGCAATGTCGCCGAAACGTCGCCGCTGTTTTGCGCGATCGCATCGATCCCCGCTCGGAGCGTGGTTTGCCAAGCCTGGACAGGCGTGCTGACAGGCGCCAAAGCCAGCGCGAGCTGACCGCGCGCCGAAAACAGGTTGACGTTGCGTCGCGCGACCGCGAGATCGCCGTCCGAACCGGTCTCTGCGTAGCCGTCGACGAAGAGGCCTACGTAACGCAGCCGCACGCTGGGGATCAGCGTGCCGGTCGCGACCGGCAGCCGCGTGCCGAACGTAACCGACGGGCTGAGGAAGACGCTGCTGAAATCGGCCCGCGCCGTCTCGATGCCGTCGAGCACCCGGTTGTTCGCGACACGGCGGCGGCTGTGCTCCTCGATCGCGCCGGCAATCAACGTCGCCCCGGCAAAATGCGTCCCTCCGTCATAGCCGAGATAACCGCCCGCAAATACGCTGCGATGGGCGATCTCCTGCGCATCGTCGTCGATCTCGGTCGATCCCGCAGCACCTCCCAGCAGCACGCCACCCAGGAAGCCGTCGCCCGAGCGCCTTTCAGCGCCGGCGACGCCGCCGCCCAGTGCCTGGCTGAACCCGGCCGATGCGCCGGAACCGCCCTGGGCGCGTATCCCGCCAAATGTGGAGATCCAGGCGTCTGGATGCGGTCCAGGCAAGCCATCGCCTGTGGCAGACATGCGCGCCTCGGCGACACCGGCTATACCGTCGACAAGGTCTTCGATCAGCGGCCCGCTGCTGGCAAACCCGGTGATGTCCGCCACCGCCACGCTGTCGCCGCTCGTCACGAACGGCCTGCCGCCGGTCAGGACGGTCTGCGGCACACCGCTTCCCGAGAAACTCATGACGGCGTTCAGCGCGGGACCGAAGGTGATGGTGTTGCCGCCGCCGGAAAAGACGATCGGCCCCTGGATGGCCGTTCCGCCCAACAGGTTCAGTGTCGCACCCGGCGCGCCAAGATAGATTGCCACGCTCTGGTCGCTGAAGACGCGGCCGGAATTGGTCACGACGGAGTTGCTGCCCTGGGCGGCGATGCCTACGGCACCTGCCCCCTCGACAATGACCGAACCGGAATTGCCGATCGTGGCATTGCCGAACAGGGTGCCTATGCCTGTCGAGGCTGTCCCGAAGGCATTGACCGTGCCGCTGTTGGCAATTGCGATGTCGTTGCCGCTGGCGCCGATGCCGACGGAAGCCAGCCCAGACACAACGATCGACCCGGAATTTTGCAGCCGAAGACCATTGCTCTGCCAGATGATCCCGGCGGCGGCGATCCCATAGGCCTCGATCGAGCCGCTATTGTCTATCTCCAGGTCTGGCCCATCGCCGATGATGCCTGCGGCGGCCGTGCCTGAAACGCCGATAAAGCTACGGTTGTCCACGCGCCCGCCCGGGGCGTCGCTGATGATGCCGTATGAGGCAACGCCAAGCGCCTCTATCGCGCCATCGTTCACGATATGCGCATTGCCGCCCTCCGACAATATGCCGATCGAGCCATCGCCTGTCGCCAGAATGGCTCCGTTGTTGAGGATGGTCGCGTCGAGCCCTTGCGAATGTACATTGGCGGCGCCGTCGCCGAATGTTCCAATCAACCCGTAATTGGTGAGCCGCTGGCCCGAATTGAGCATCCGCACGGCATCGGCGCCGGCGCCGAATGTTTCGATCGCTCCGTTTGGAGCCACGATGCCGGTGTCGCCGGCGCCGGTCATCGTCTGCTGGCCGGCGATGACGCCATTGCCGATAGCAAAACTTTGCGAAAACGCGGTGCCGCTTGCAAGCGAGACCCCGGCGAAAATCGACAGCGCAACCGCGCCTGGAACCCCTGTGCGCGACGTCGGCATCACCCCCTCGGCGCATGGGCACGCAACGGGCGGACTCTGCGCTCGAAGGAAGCGAAAAACAAGCCGCGGTCAGGCGCCCGACCGCAGGCCGGGCGGCGCCTGAAGTCCCTACCGCCTCAGCACAGCACTCAGCACGTCCCTGATGCCAATCGAGCCGACGAAGCGCGAGCCTTCGTCGAACAGCGCCACCGGCGCAGTCTGCGAACGGTGCATGGCGAGCATCACCGTTTTCAGCGGCGTGCCGGGATTGGCCCAGAACACCTGGGCGCCCTCCTCCGGCTGGCGTTCGACATCGGCGCAGGACACCCACACCGCCGGCTTGCCGTCGCGCTCGGCCGCTGCCACCAGGCCGTGGTCGTCGATCTTGAAGCGTGTCGTCTTGCGCCGATCGAGCCACACCCAGCCGTTGTCGCCCTGCTCCAGGTCGCGACGGTCGCGTATCACGTTCCACGCCGTCAGCACCGACAGCGGATTCACATTGGCGATGAAGTCGCGGACATAGTCGTTGGCGGGGCGCAAGACGATGTCTTCCGGCGCGCCGGTCTGGACGATGCGGCCGCCCTCCATGATCGTGATATGGCTGCCGATCTTCAGCGCCTCCTCGAGGTCGTGGCTGACGAAGATGATGGTCTTCTTCAGCTCGGCCTGGAGCTGCAGCAATTCGTCCTGCAGCTTGGTACGGATAAGCGGGTCGAGCGCCGAGAAAGGCTCGTCCATCAACAGGATCGGCGCCTCGGTGGCGAAAGCCCGGGCGAGACCGACGCGCTGCTGCATGCCGCCCGAAAGCTCATGGGCATATTTCTTCGACCATTGGTCGAGATGGACCAGTTGCAGTTGCTTCTGCACGCGCGCCTTGCGTTCCGCCTCCGGCACGCCGGCAAGCTCGAGGCCGAAGCCGACATTTTCCTCGACCGTGCGCCAGGGCAGCAGGCCGAACTGCTGGAACACCATGGCCACCTGCTTCTGGCGCAACCGCCGCAAGGTCGCCTCGTCGCAGGTGACGACATCGACCACCCGGTCGCCGTCCTTGACCAGCACCTGGCCGCGCGACACCACATTGAGCCGGTTGACGGCCCGCAGCAGCGTCGACTTGCCGGAGCCGGACAGGCCCATCAGCACCGAGATCTCGCCCTCATGGACAGTCAGGCTGGCGCCGGCGCAACCCAGCACGTTACCGGTCTTTTCGAGGATCTCGGCGCGCGTGGCGCCCTTGTCGATCATCGCCAGCGAACCTGCCTGATCGGCCCCGAAGACGATGTCTACGTTCTTGAAATCAACCGCGACGGTCATTTCTTGCCTCCAACGCCGATGCGGGTCATGCGATCGAGCACGATGGCGAGCACGACGATGGCGAGGCCGGCCTCGAGCCCGAGATCGATGCGGCGCGAGCCGAGCGCGCGGTTGATTTCGGTGCCGAGGCCACCGGCGCCGATCAGGGCGGCGAACACTACCATCGACAGCGACAGCATGATCGATTGCGTCAGGCCCGCCATGATGGTCGGCAGCGCCGACGGCAGCTCCACCTTCCACAGAAGCTGGCGCTTGGTGGCGCCGAACGCCTCGCCCGCTTCGACGATTGCTTTCGGCACCGAAACCACGCCGAGATGCGTGAGGCGTACGGCGGTTGGGATGACGAAGATAATGGTGACGATCAGGCCGGGCGCGTTGCCGAGGCCGAACAGCGTGAGCACCGGGATCAGGTAGACGAAGGTCGGCAGCGTCTGCATCAGGTCGAGCACCGGCAGCATGACGCGGTAGACCTTCGGCTTGTGCGCCGCCCAGATGCCGAGCGGCACGCCGATTGCCATGGCCATTGCGGCGGCCGCGACCACCAGAACCAGTGTCTGCACCGTCTGCTTCCACAGATTCTGGTTGATGATGAAGATCAGGCCCAGGAAGACGCCGATGGCGAGCGGCCGCGAACGCTGCAGCAGCCAGGCGATGATCGCGATGACCAGCGCCAGAAGCACGGGCGGGACCATCAGCAGCAGGTCCACCGCCCCGTCGAGGATGAAATTAAGCCCGTTTGAAAACGCCCGGAAGATAGTGTCGAAATTGTCGGTCAGGAAGCCGAAGAAGGCCTTGCCCCACGGCCCGATGGGGATTTTGTAGTCGGTCAGGAATTTCGAAATCGGATCCATCTTCCCCTCTCGGCTTCGCCGCACTTGCCGTACGGTCATCTTCTCGCAGCTTAACTCATGTCGCCCAAAAGTGTGCAGCGGTTTTGGGAAATGACATGTGTCGAAACAGAGGCTTAAGGTGCGCCGCGCTTTAAGAAAAAGGGCAGCCTTTTCAACCGGCTGCCCTCTTTCGGATCATTCCGAACTCAAAGCCGGCTCAGCTCCCGAGCGCGGTCTTGACCGCCGCCGCCGCATCGCCGCCATCAAAGGTGGTCACGCCGGCAAGCCACGGCGTCACCGCATCCGGATGCTTCTTCAGCCAGTCGGTGGCGACCGTCTGCGGGTCGCCACCCTTGAGGATGGCGTCCATCATCTCGCCTTCCATGTCGAGATTGAACTTCAGGTTGGCGATGAACTTGCCGGCATTCGGGCACTCGGTCATGTACCCCTTGCGGACATTGGTCGAGACGGTGGCGGCGCCGAAGCCGCTGTCGCCCATGCCGTCGAGATAGGTGATCTTCATGGCGCCCATCACCGGATGCGGCGTCCAGCCGAGGAAGGCGATCCATTCGTTGTTCTTCATCGACTGCTCGGCCTGCGTCAGCATGCCGGCTTCCGAGGATTCGACCAGCTCGAAGCCTTCGAGGTTGTCCTTCGGGTTCTTGATCATGTCGAGGATGATGCGATTGCCGTCATTGCCGGCCTCGATGCCGTAGATCTTGCCGTTGAACTTGTCCTTGAACTTGCCGAGATCGGTCAGCGTCTTGACGCCGGCATCCGCGACATAGGTCGGCACGACGATGCCGTAGCCGGCGCCGGCGAGGTTCTGGCTGACGGTCTCGACCGAGCCGTCGGCGGTATAGTCCTTGATGTCGTTGGTCATCGACGGCATCCAGTTGCCGAGGAAGACGTCGAGATCCTTGTTCTTCAGCGATGCGTAGGTCACCGGCACCGAAAGCTGGATCACCTGCGGCTCGTATCCGAGCGCGGTCAGCAGCACCGAAGCCAGGCCCGTGGTGGCCTGAATGTCGGTCCAGCCGACATCCGACAGCCGCACGGCCTTGCAGCTCGCCGGATCGCCGGCATAGGCGGCGGTCGTCGACAGAAGCGCCGCAAGGCCGAGGCCTGCGACGAAAGATTTAATACGCGACATGAACTTATCTCCCATTGGATTTTCGAGGCAAAGCGAAGTCACGGTTCTTGCGCCCGCCTTGTTTCGTCAGCCAAACACCATTTTGATGTTGTTTCAAGCGGTTCAACGTCGCGACGAACGGCGCGCGCTGGCCATTAAGCGACATGACAGCTTTTTGAACGACATCGAGTTTTTGGTGGACGGAGCCGGTGCCCTCTCCCCGAGCCGCGGCAAGTCGGCTTAGGGTGTGTCGAGATTCAGGTCGGGCCGGCCTCGCCTGAATTCCGACACACCTAAATGAGCGACATGGCCAAGCTTTACTTCCACTACGCGACGATGAACGCCGGCAAGACGACGATGCTTTTGCAAGCGTCTTACAATTATCGCGAACGCGGCATGTCGACGATGCTGTTTGTCGCCGGCCACTATCGCAACGGCGACACCGGGCTGATCTCGTCGCGCATCGGTCTCGAATCCGAGGCAGAGATTTTCCGCGACGGCGACGACCTCTATGCCAGGGTCGCGGAGCACCACCGGCATGGCCCGGTGCATTGCATCTTTGTCGACGAGGCGCAGTTCCTCGAGGAAGAGCAGGCCTGGCAGCTCGCCCGCATCGCCGACCGTCTGGGCATTCCGGTCATGTGCTACGGCCTGCGCACCGATTTTCAGGGTAATCTGTTTCCCGGCTCGCGCGCTCTGCTCGCCATCGCGGACGACCTGCGCGAGGTGCGCACCATCTGCCGTTGCGGCCGCAAGGCGACGATGGTGGTGCGCCTGGGGCCCGACGGCAAGGTGGCGAAGCAGGGCGAGCAGGTGGCGATCGGCAAGGACGTCTATGTCTCGCTCTGCCGCCGGCATTGGGAAGAGGAGATGGGCCGGGCCGCGCCCGACGACTTCATCGGTTTTGTCAGCAGATGAGCCGGAGCTTGCATAGAGCAATTCCAGGAAAAGTGCGTAGCGGTTTTCCGTCTGGAATTGTGTAAAAACAAAGACTTAGAGCGGTTCGGCGATTCCGTGAAACGCTGAACCGCTCTAGAGCCGGATGTCGTCCGAAAACCGCTTCAAGCCTTGACCGGCGCCGGCGAAACCGGCATCGCCGCCGCAAGATATTTGTCGGCGCTGTTTCATGGCCGTTCGCAAAAACAAGACCTTAAGGCATGTCAGCTAAAGCTGTTCGATGATTGTGCGCGTTACTGGGCACTATGCGCATGCTTGCCTTGGCTTTCAAGGACCTAACCAATTCTTTTGTTTTGACGCGTCTCCATGTCTTCCTTCTTTCAATCCCTTGAAGCCCCACATATATTCGCCGCCACGACACGGAAACGGATGCCGAAGCGGGAGGCCCCAATGGCGACATTGCAGAATTTCGATGCCGAAATTGCCAAGACCAAGCAGGTCGTGCAGGACATGCGCAGCAAGATCGAGCAGTCCGGTACGGTGCTCGACACGCTTGCTCAGGCCGACAAGAAGATCGGCGATGCCAATTTCGACATCGAGAACGCCCGCATCGAGGACGTGCTCAAGCAGCAGAAGGTTATGGAAGGCAATATTGCCGA
>NZ_VFWS01000134.1:0-14016 GCF_006443065.1 Mesorhizobium sp. B1-1-5
CGTCCAGCAACGCTCCCTTCCTTTCCCTCCGGAGGGGGGAAAGGTGGCGCTGCGAAGCAGCGACGGATTGGGGGAACTACGTGGCAATCAAGCCTCGGCCTGATCAGTCGCACCAGTCACAGAAGATGTGTGCATCCCAAGCCCCAAGTGGAGGAGATGTCCGGCAGGACAGAGGGGGGCGCGAAGGAACGCGACGCTGGTTGCTATCCTCTGTCGCGCGAGACCGTCCTATTCCACCTTCTTGCGGCGGGTCGGCTTTGAGGGCGCCGGCGCCGCCGGCTCCTGGTGGCCGATATCGCGCAGCTCCAGCGCCTTCTCGCATTTGGCCATGTAGTCGCGCGTCATCGGCAGCGTGTCGTTCTTCTTGGCGATCTGGAACTGGAAGATCACCAGGTCCTGCCAGCGGAAGGCGGCCTCGGAGGCGGCGAGATAGAACTCCCACATGCGGCAGAAGCGCTCGTCATAGATCGCTTTCGCCTTGTCGCGGTTGACGGCGAAGCGCTCGCCCCAATGCTTGAGCGTATCGGCGTAATGCAGCCGCAGGATTTCGATATCGGTGACGACGAGGCCCGACTTCTCGATCGCCGGCATCACCTCCGACATCGCCGGGATGTAGCCGCCCGGGAAAATGTATTTGCGGACGAAGGCGCTGGTCGCCCACGGCACGCCGGAACGGCCGATGGTATGGAGCAGCATCACGCCGTCGGGCTTGAGCAGCGTCGCGGCCTTGTCGAAGAAGGTGCGGTAGTGGTTGACGCCGACATGCTCGAACATGCCGACCGAGACGATGCGGTCGAAACGTTCGTTGATGTGGCGATAATCCTTGAGTTCGAAATGCACGCGGTCCTGCAGGCCCTGCGCATGCGCGCGGTCGGTGGCGACACCATGCTGTTCGGTGGAGAGGGTGACGCCCTGCACGTCGACGTCGAAGACCTTGGCGAGATAGAGGCCCAGCCCGCCCCAGCCGGAGCCGATGTCGAGCACCGTCTGGCCGGCCTTGAGCCTCAGCTTGGCGGCGATGTGTCGCTTCTTGGCAAGCTGCGCCTCGTCGAGCGTCATGTCGGGCTGTTCGAAATAGGCGCAGGAATACTGCATGTCCTCGTCGAGGAAGAGCTTGTAGAGCTCGCCCGAGAGATCGTAGTGGCGTTCGACGTTGCGGCGCGAGCGCGCGGCGGTGTTGATCTGCTGCAGCCGGCGGAAGGCGTGGCGCAGCCCCTCGATCGCTTTCGACCAGGTTACGTCGATGCCGCTCGATCCCATGTTCTGGAACGCGATGCGCATCAGGCCGAGAACGCCGCCCTCGATCACGTCGAGCTCGCCGTCCATATAGGCTTCGGGCACCGCCAGCATCGGATCGAAGGTGATGGCGCGCTCGGCATGCGTGGTCTTGATGTGGATATGCACCGGCTCGCCGCTGCCGTCGCCGAACTTGTGCGTCGCGCCCTTCGGCCCCGTCACCTTGAGGTCGCCGGCCCGCACCAGGCGTTCGAGAACGTGTTTCAACAGGATATTCATGACCAAATGTCCCCTCAGTCGGATCACCCGGTAATCGGACTGGAATGCCAGATCGAAAATGCCACGGCGCCTCGCCCGCGTCCAATCGACGCGCCACGCTGTAATGTGCACAAGATATGGGGTGTCGAAAAGTTCCTTTTGGCACAAAAAAGCCCGGGTCGAAGACCCGGGCGTTGGTCCAGAAATCCTGGACGTCTGCGAACCGAAGCGACGCTTCGGCGGATGTGCCAAATCAGGCCCAGAGATCAGGCGTTCTCTTCGCCGCCTTCGAATTCCGCGTTCGGGTCGAAGAAATTCTCCGGCCGGGCG
Source organism: Mesorhizobium sp. B1-1-5 (assembly GCF_006443065.1). Taxonomy (NCBI): domain Bacteria; kingdom Pseudomonadati; phylum Pseudomonadota; class Alphaproteobacteria; order Hyphomicrobiales; family Phyllobacteriaceae; genus Mesorhizobium; species Mesorhizobium sp. B1-1-5. The sequence goes on from NZ_VFWS01000134.1 coordinate 1,825, forward strand.
TTGTCGTTGATGTCCTCGCCATAGATGGCTTCGGCGGTGGTCAGCGTCTCGCCCTTGGCCTGGCGCTCCGCCTCGTCGGCCGAACGGGCGACGTTGAGCGTCACGGTGACCTCGACTTCCGGATGCAGCGCGATCGCCACGTTGGAGAGGCCGATGGTCTTGATCGGCTGGTTGAGCTCGACCTGGTTGCGGTTGACGGTGAAGCCTTCGGCGATCAGCAGATCGGCGATGTCGCGAGTCGACACCGAGCCGTAGAGTTGACCGGTCTCGCCGGCCGAGCGCACCACGATGAAGCTCTTGCCGTCGAGCTTCTCGGCGACCTGCGCGGCCTCCGACTTACGCTCCAGGTTGCGGGCTTCGAGCTGGGCGCGCTGGCCCTCGAACTTCTTCTTGTTGGCTTCGTTGGCGCGCAGCGCCTTGCCCTGCGGCAGCAGGAAATTGCGGGCGAACCCGTCCTTGACCTTGACGGTCTCGCCCATCTGGCCGAGGCGGGAAATGCGCTCGAGGAGAATGACTTCCATGGTTTCGTTCCTTCGGTTGGCGCCGGCCGGAAGGCTGGCGCAATGATCTGGAACAGGTCAGGAAGCTCTTTGCGGCGCTCGCCGCTCTTGTCGCTGTCCTGCCTGTCCTGGCAGTTAGAGGCCATCCGGCCCCAACTCGGGATTTGACTTGAACCGCGCGGCGCCCGTCGCCGTGGGTGGGGATGCGGGCGGCAAGCGCCCGCATCGAACTTTCAGGCCTCAGCGAACCACGTAGGGCAGCAGGCCGAGGAAGCGGGCGCGCTTGATCGCCTTGGCGAGCTCGCGCTGCTTCTTCTGGCTGACGGCGGTGATGCGCGAGGGCACGATCTTGCCGCGTTCGGAAATGTAGCGCTGCAAGAGACGCACGTCCTTGTAGTCGATCTTGGGCGCGTTGGCGCCGGAGAACGGGCAGGTCTTGCGGCGGCGGTGGAACGGACGCCGGGTCGGGATCTGGTTGATGTCGACCATTATTCTGCACCTCCTTCAACGCCTTCGCGCGGACGGCGCGGACCACGGTCGCCGCCTTCGCGGTCGCCGAACGAACGCGGACCACGGTCGCCGCGGTCGCGGTCGCCGAACGAACGCGGGCCACGGTCGCGGTCGCCGAAGCCGCCGCGCTCGGAGCGCTCTTCGCGCTTCTGCATCATCGCGGAGGCGCCTTCCTCATGCGCCTCGACCTTGATGGTGAGGAAGCGAAGGACGTCTTCCGACAGGCCCATCTGGCGCTCCATTTCGTTGAGCGCGGCCGGCGGGCAGGTGATGTCCATCAGCGTGTAGTAAGCCTTCCGGTTCTTCTTGACCCGGTAGGTGAGGGACTTCAGTCCCCAGTTCTCGATCCGGCCGACCGAGCCGCCATTCGCGGTGATGACGCCCTTGTACTGTTCGACAAGCGCATCAACCTGCTGCTGCGACAGGTCCTGCCGGGCAAGAAACACATGTTCGTAAAGAGCCATTATGTTTAAGTACCTTTCTTCGTTTCTCTCACCGGCCCTCGCGGCTAAGCCTCTGCAACTTGTCTGACCCGATCGCGAAAGAGCGGGGAAGAAAGGAGCATCACGAGACGGTCGAGAGCGGAGACACGGGAGGCTGGAAGCCCTTCCGGCTTCGTGTCGCGACCTTCGAAAAGGCCGCGGCCCTCCGTTCAGCCCCCAGCAAGGACCGGCAGATTGCGCGGGTCTATATAGCAATTCGCCAGGAAGGCAAGGCCCGGCCTGCGTCGCCGATGCCGCGGACCTGCGAACCGGCCGTTTCGTTTACACGCGCCAGGCAAGTCTGCCTTAACCATCAAATGCGTTGTTTTCTCAACCAGCGCCAAGGTGCTCCTGGTTTATTAACATCTTCGTATCTAATGGAATTCATTGCGAAATGCGGCCAATGGGGGGGCGGTTTTGGCTTTGCATAAGGATTTCTGGCGCTCGAGGAGCGGCAATTTCGCGTTGGTGCTGGCCTTGGGCGTGCCGGCGATCCTGGCCGCGGTGGCGTTTGCCACCGATGTCTCGACGCTGATGCGGGCCAAGAGCAATCTTCAGAACGCTCTCGACGCTGCGAACCTCGCCTCCTCGCATCTCGGCGATGCGGACGTGACCCGCAACGACGTCTTCAACCGCTACTTCCAGGCCAATATCGCCACCCGCGGCGAATTGTCGAATGCCCAGGCGACGCTGACCGTCGACAAGGGCGTCAGCTACGTGAAGACCAAGGCCACCGCCAGCGCCGACGTGAACCTCAACTTCGCGTTCCTGTTCGGCAGCGAACGGCATATCAGCGTCGACGCAGGTGCGGTCGAATCCAACAACCAGTTGGAAGTGGTGCTGGTGCTGGACAACACCGGCTCGATGGCCGGCGCCCGCATCACCGCGCTGCGGCAGGCGACGACGTCCGTGCTCGACTATCTCGAAGCGGTCAAATCGCCGACCCGTCCCGTGCACGCGTCGCTGGTGCCCTTCGTCACCGCCGTCAACGTCAACGGTCCCGAATTCGACCCGGCCTGGATCGACATGGACGGCCAGTCCTCGACCAACGGCGTCAATTTCGAGCCTGTCGACGGCAAGCGTCCCGACCATATGACGCTGTTCAAGGAGCTCGAGGAAGACGTGCCGGTGTCGAAGCGCACCGGCTGGAATGGCACAGGCTGGAAAGGCTGCGTCGAGGCGAGGCCGGGCGCACTGAACATCGCCGATGCGCCGCCGGATCCGTCGAAGCCCGACACCTTGTTCGTGCCCTATTTCGCGCCCGACGATCCCGACGTCGCCAAGAGGCCGTCCGCCGGCTACGGCAATTCCGCGGCCGGCTACAACAACTCCTATCTCGACGACACCGTCGACGATGTGAAGTTGTCGCAATCGAAGACCAAGCTCGTCGGCAAAAATGCTGAAAAAATTGCCAAGTACCCGGCTTCGACCAACAAGCTGATCACCGAGGCCGGCAGCACGATCACCATCGGCCCGAACCGCGCCTGCCCGACGCCCATCGTTCCGTTGACCGACGACTTCGACAAGCTGCGCCAGGCCGCCGCCCAGATGACCGAGTGGAACGGCTCCGGCACCAACGTTTCGGAAGGGCTGGCCTGGGGTCAGCGGGTGCTGTCGCCGCAGCCGCCCTATACCGACGCCACACCGTACAAGACGCCGGGCGTCACCAAGGTGGTGATGCTTTTGACCGACGGCGAGAACGTCGTCTACGGCGCCAGCAACACGCCGCAGAAATCGGACTACACCTCCTACGGTTATCTCGCCAGCGGCCGTTTCGGTTCGAGCAATCAGGCGGCGGCGGCGCGCAACGTCGACGGTTGGACGAAGGATGTCTGCACGCAGCTGAAGAGCCAGGGCGTGCAGATTTACACTATGGTGCTGCAGGCCGACACGGCGGCCAACCGCTCGCTCTACAGCGCCTGCGCTTCCGACCCGAGCGACTATTACGCCGTCGAGGACCCGGCCAAGCTGCCCAACGTCTTCCAGACGATCGCCCACAAGTTCTCCAGGTTGCAGCTCACCAACTGACGAGGCTTGGCGCCGCGGCATGAGAACACTCGTGGCGGAACGGGGCCTGCCGCGTCCCTTCTGTGAGGCCGTACGGCGAACAGGGCCAGACTTCCGGACAGATCGATGCTTTTGCCGGCGCTATCGGCACCGAACGCTGCCCCGGCCGACACGACAAGTCAGATCCTGCGGAGCGCTTCAGCGGGCAGAAGACGCGTGGCGCGCCAAGCCGGGTAGAGTGCGCCGAGCGGGCCGGCGATGAAGACGAAGATCAGCGCCTGGGCGATCGACCAGCCTGACAGATAAGGCACGATCAGCCCCGCCGCGAACCTTGTCTTCGCCGCCGCTTCCATGGTCAGGGCGCCGAGAACGATGCCGATAACGCCGCCGGCTGCGCTCATGAAGACGCCTTCGATGAGGATGAGCCGAAGAATCCGCCGTGGCGCCCAGCCAAGCGCCGCCAGAACGCCAATCTCGAACGTCCGTTCGTTCACGGCCATCAGTAGCGTGTTGGCGACCGCAACCGAGGCCATCGCCATGACGACCAGCGAAATCGTGCGGGCGATCGCCCGAAGCAGATCGAAGATGCGGATGCTGTTGGCGAACTGCTCGGTGTCGCCGACCACGAATCCCGGCGCGGCTGCAACGAGCCGGGTGCGGGCAGCGGCGATGCCGTCGGCGTCGAGCGGGCGCTTCAATCTCACCTCGAACAAGGTAAAGGCGTCCTCCCGCGACAGGAGCTGCTGCAGCCCCTCGAGCGGAACGATGGCGCTGTTCTGGTTCAGCATGGACGAGAACGACGCGATGCCGACGATCCGATAGGGCTGGAACTGCAGCTCGACGCTATCGCCGACCCGCTTGTCCAATGCGCCGGCGATCGATTGGCCAAGGATCACCGGCCACTGGTCCCCCGGCACAGGGAGCCGCCCCGCCACGAGCGGCACGTCTTTCCACAGGAAGCTGCCGCTTGGCCAGCCGGCCATGACGATATTGGCGTCCTCGTCGGCGGTGGTGATGTTGAGGAGAACGCCCGACACCGCCTCGACATTCGGCACCGCCGAAAGCGCCGGGCCGAGCGCTCTGGGCACGGTGCTGCTCACCAAATTGAAGGTGCTGCGCTGGCTAACCACCAGATCCGCGCCGTTCTCATCGATTCCCGACGCAAATGAGCGCTGGACGCCGGCGGTCAGGCCGGTAAGCGCCACGAAGCCGGCGACCGCCAAGGCGATGCCGAGCACCGTGAGCAAAGTGCGCAGCGGACGTGCGATGAGACCGCGCAAGGGCAGGGTCAGCTCCGTCATGGGCTAGCCGATCCGCGATGCCGGTGCGGGCGCTGAGATTGCCGCCATCCGGCTGTCCGAGCGGATGCGGCCATCCGAGATCTCGACCCGCCGTCCGCACAATGCGGCCACGTCCTCGTCATGGGTCACCACGATCACTGCGGTCCCGAACTCGCGATGCACATTGCCGATAATGTCCATGACGGATTGGCTTGTCTGCACGTCGAGGCTTCCTGTCGGCTCGTCGGCAAGAAGAAGCTTCGGACGGTTGGCAAGCGCCCGCGCAATTGCAAGGCGCTGGCGTTCGCCGCCGGAAAGCTCGGCCGGCCGCAGCGCAGCGCGATCGGCAAGACCGAAATGCGCCAGAAGTTCCAGCGCGCGCGCGCGACGCTGCCGCGCCCCGCCGAGGTTTCCCAGCAGAGCCACCTCGATGTTCTCGCGCGCCGACAAGGAGGGGAGCAGGCAGAAGTTCTGGAAGACGATGCCGATCCTGCTGGCCCGGACCGCTGCCCACGCAGCGCTTCCATTGACGGCCCGTCCTTCGAACCGAACTTCGCCGCGGGTCGGCCGGTCAAGCCCGCAGACCAGGTTCAGGATCGTCGATTTGCCGCTGCCGCTGCGGCCGACAATCGCGACGGTCTCGTCATTCCCGATTGCGAGCGACACGTCGTCGACGGCGACGATGCGGCCGCCGTCAAAATCGCGGCCGACATTGCTCAATTCGACGAGGAAGGACATGAGCGCCGGCGAGGAGTCATACCCGGCCTTTCCTGAGATCGACGACAAGCGCGGGGATCGAGCCGCCATTGCCGGCGAGGATCTGGCCGATGCGGTCCCGCTGCCGCACGGTCACCGACCCGCCGTCGACAAAGACATCGCCGATACACAGTTGCCCGCGGCAGCGGCGGACACGCCAGTCCACGGATGTTGGGCCGTGGAGCCGCCGGCGGAATTCGCTGCGCACCAGTGTGTCGCCGTTGGCCAGAGTCTTTGTGCCGAGCACGGTGAAAGTCTTGTCCTGCGTCCGCTCCAGCTTGTCGGCCAGCCCGTGTGCGATGGCATAAAGAAGCGCATCGATCACCGCGGCGCGGTCGTCCGCACTCGCGCTGCGCCAACGCGTCCCGAGCACGGCTTGGGCAATTCCCTTTCCGTCGAAGGCCGCTGAGATCGATCGGAGCTGCGCCTCGGCGGGCCCGCCGTGCCCGAGTACGAGCGCCGCCTGGCGCACGGTCTCAACCAGCTTGATCGCATCGCCCTGCTCGTCGGCAACCGCCGAAAGCGGCGGGGCGCAGATGCTGAGCAACAAAGGGACGAGCAACAGCCGGGCCAAACCTGCCCAGCTTGCGTATGACAATAGGCCTGCCGTCATGATGCCATGTCATCCAATGCGCGGTTGGCTGTCAATATTGAGCGCCCCGGGAGGCAGCACAGGCGCATGCCCGAAACCGGAAGCGAGCGGTTCGAGGCGGGCTACGCGCGCTTTCTGCCCTTCCGTCAGGTCGGGATGGCGGTTGCGCGGCTGTTTGCCGAACGTCGCAGCGACTTGCAGCATGCGCTCCTCGCAGCCGTGAGAGAATGGCAGGCCCAGTTCGCGGTAGATTCGCTTCATCTCGCCCGTCGGATCGGCAATCAGATCCTTTAGCCTCACCTCGGCGAGGTCGGCGGCTGGAATCCGGGTTCTATCAGCCAGATAGTGCATCTCCGTCGCGAGATATTCGCTGGCGATGATCTCTTCCTGCTCGTGCTCGGGCAGCGGCGGCTGCAGGGCGAACGCACGCTGCAACTCGCGCGTCAGAACAAGGTTGGACCGGAACACGGCTTCCGGCGAACGCGAGATGTGGACAAACTTGGCGCCAGGGAACAGCTCCAAAAGGTGGCGGACGCGCGCCGTGTGGCTCGGCGACTTGAGCAGAAGTCGCCGCCCTCCGGCGATGAGCGTGAGCTTCTGGACGAAGGCGAATTGATGTGAGCGCCAGCGGCTCAGCTCTCGCGCCGAGAGCGAGTCGAGATTCTGGTATCGATTGAAGAAGGCTTGCCGGCGGGGAAGCACGGCGCGTCCCGCCAGGATCGACATTCCACCCAGATTGTTCAATGCGAAGTCGTCCTCCGCCGGCAGCCTGGCGCCAACCGGCACGACGGCATCCAGCCGCGTCAACGGCAGCAAGGGCACGAAAAGATAGCGCAGCAGGGCCCAGCCAAGGACGAATGTCTGAGGCGCCAGGACCTGCGGCCAGCCCGGCGATCTCAGGTCCGGGTCCGCCGACAGCAGGTTCTGCAAAAAAGTCGTCCCGGAGCGGAAGTAGCCAAGAACGAACACAGGCGCGTTATCCGGTTCCATCCGGGGAGGCCGCAGCCGCAGCCATGCCCCAAGGATCACGCGCTCCGGCAGGGAGGCGATCGTGTTGATGCCCGAAATCAGGAGCAAGAGCACCAAGCGCGGCCAATAAACGGGAGGCAGCCGGCCTTCCGCACGCCATAGGACGCGCAACACGGCGTCAAGAGGTGCCACACACATGAAGTGCGGATACGGCAAGTAGGGCACCAGCCAACGGGTTGCGAAAGCACGGACGCGGTGCTGGATGGCGTTTGACTTCATCAGGCAGTCCGGAACATCATGGTCTCGGTGGTCAATCCCGGCCCGAACGCCATGCCGCAGCCGAGCAAGCCCGACGGCTCCTTCAGCATTTCGGCCATCGCGAACATTACGGTGGCCGACGACATGTTGCCGTATTGCCGGAGCACTTCGCGCGATGCGGCGAGCGCGGTCGGCTTCAGTTCGAGTGCCCGCTCGACCGCGTCGAGCACCGAGCGGCCGCCGGGATGGACCGCCCACAAATCGATCTCCTTGGCGGGCCTGCCGCCGAGGATGGCCGGATGCTCGTTGCGCAGCGTCTCACGGACGGCACCGGGAACCTGGCCGGACAGCACCATGTCAAAGCCGTCGTCGCGGATATTCCAGCTCATCAGCTCCTTGCGCTCCGCCGCCACGATGGCGTGGAAGCTTTCGAGCAGGATGCCGTGCGGCTCGGCTGTCACCAGCGAGGCCGCGCAACCGTCGCCCCATAGACAGAACGAGATCAGCTTCTCGAGCTCGGTGGCTTCCTTGAAATGCAGCGTGCACAATTCGATGTTGACGATCAGCACGCGGGCCTTCGGATCCGATCGCACGATGTGGCGCGACAGCTTCAAGGCGTTGATGGCGGCGTAGCATCCCATGAAGCCGATGATGGTGCGCTCGACCGACGTCGACAGGCCGCATCGCTGCACCAGCTCCAGGTCGATGCCGGGCGCTGAAAAGCCGGTGCAGCTCGTCACGATCAAATGCGTGATTTGCGAGCGCTCGTCGTTGGCCAGAAGTCTGTCGACGGCCCTTTGCGCGAGCTCCGGTGCGGCGGCTTCGTACATCCGCATACGCATTGCGGTGCTGGCGAACGAGCCTCTGACCGAGGTTCCGTCGCGGTCGATTGCCCCGTCGCGCGGATCGTCGGCAGGCGCAAAGCAGGAATAGCGATGCTCGATCCCGGCCAGAGCGACCATTCGCTCGAAGAGCGCAAGGCGCTGCGCATCGTTTTCAAGCAGCGAGGCTCCATAGCCGAGGAAGAACCGATGCACGTCATGTTCGGGGACACACGTGGCAATGCCGTTCAGATACGCTTGAGGGGACAAAATAGCTCCGAGAATGAGCCCAATCGGGTCTCAAATGAGCGCAATCGGGCTCATAAGAGGTCTGCGAATTGGAGAAGAAGTGTTCCTAAGGTAAACGCCTGCATAGAGCATTTTATTGCGCGGTGCCGATATTTCTCATTAGCAAACTGTGATATCAGCCTCCGATCTCGCATGAAGGGGTCGACTTTCTTCGCTATCCGGGTTGGGTTCAAATGCGGGTTCCGTGACGGGCAGCGCGCGGCCATGAAGGTACGACCGAATTCTATTTGCCGGATTGCCGGCTGAAGCCTGGATTTCCGATCCATCGCATGACCGACATAGACATCCGGCATCTGGAGCCAGAACTCCTTGACGGCCTCCCGGCTGACGATCCCAGTGCGATTGCGTCCCGTCGCGATCTCGTTCGCATCAATGCATTGATGTTCCAGGCCAGGATCATGGCATCGCTGATGCGGCAAAACGTGCAAAAGCCGCCGCTGCGCATCCTCGAAATAGGCGCCGGCGACGGAAAGTTCATGCTGGCGGTGGCGCGGCTGATGGCGCGCCATTGGCCCGACGTCGAGATCGTCATGGTCGACAGGATCGGCCTGATAGGCGAGGACTTGCGCAGCTCTTTCGCTGAATTGGGTTGGCGGGCGCAGCCCGTGACTGCGGATCTGTTCGATTGGACCCAGGACAGGCCCTTCGACCTTGTTTGCGCCAACCTTATCCTCCACCACTTCGACGACGTGTGTCTGCAGGAGCTGTTTTCTCGGATGATGACGATGGCCCCGATGCTCGTCGCCACGGAGCCGTTGAGAGCCAAGGTGCCGCTTGTGGCGACACGGTTCCTGCGATTGATCGGCGCCTGCGCGGTAACGCTGAATGATGCAGCGCAAAGTGTGCGCGCCGGGTTTCGCGGCACGGAACTTTCACAATTGTGGCAACTGTCAGGTGGAACGCCCGTGATGGAGGGCCGCAGAGGCCTGTTCACGCAAGGATTTGTCGGCGCCAGCACGCCCGACACGAAATGATGCACGACGCAATTGTCATCGGTGCCGGCCCTGCCGGCAGTTCTACCGCCATTGCACTCGCCCAACATGGTTGGTCGGTGGCAATGGTGGAGAAGGTGGTATTTCCTCGCCGCAAGGTCTGCGGCGAATTCATGTCGGGCACCAGCCTTGCCTTGCTCGATCAGCTGGGTGTCGGCGAGAGCTGGCGCGCGGAAGCCGGCCCCGAAATAAGGCGCGTCGGGTTCTTTTCGGGCGATGTCTCGGCGCAGGCGCGAATGCCGGGCGCCAAGACGGGTCTCGGCCGCGCGCTCGGCCGCGATCGTCTGGACACCATCCTGCTGCAGGCCGCCGAACGCGCGGGTGTCGAGATCCTCCAGCCTTGCAAGGCAGTCGCCGTCTGCCGGCGCGATGACTTGCAATTTCTGACTGTGGAGTCGGACCAGCAACAGAAGCTGCTCAGCACACCTGTCATCATTGCCGCGCACGGATCCTGGGAAACCGGGAAACTTCCGAGCCAGCTTGAAAGAACCAGCCAACCCTCCGACCTTTTCGGCTTCAAGGCGCATTTTACCGGCGCCGCGCTGGCGCCCGATCTGATGCCGCTGCTGGTATTCCCAGGCGGATATGGTGGGATGGTAACTGCGGACCATGGTCGGGTTTCAATCTCCTGCTGTATCCGCCGCGATGTTCTAGCCGGGCTGCGCCGGCGCTTTGGAAATATTGCGGCGGCGGATGCGGTATCGCGCCACGTCCTGGACTCGTGCCGAGGCGTGCGAACTGCGCTGGCAGGTGCCGAATTGGATGGCCCATGGCTGGCTGCGGGGCCGATTCATCCCGGCATCCGGGCCGGCTACGATCAGGGCATTTTCCGTGTCGGCAATATCGCGGGCGAATCGCATCCTGTCATCGCCGAAGGGATTTCCATGGCGCTGCAATCGGGCTGGCTGCTTGCGCGAGAACTGATCGCATCGGGCAAAGGTCACGAGGACCGCGACGCCGCCGGGCATCGCTACGAACGCGAATGGCGTCGGCAATTCTCGACCCGTCTGCGTGCCGCGGCCTTGATTGCCAAAATCGCGCTTGGGCCAGGTGGCGCGTCGGCCATGCGCGCCGTGATCAAGAATTTTCCGGCCGCTTTGACGCTTGGCGCTCGGCTGAGTGGAAAGGTCCAGCCCGTTCCGGGCTTTTGACTTTCAGTGCGTTTCACCGTTTCACGGAAACGGCGAAACGCCCTGTCTGTTTGTTTTTTACGCAATTCCGGACGGAAAACCGCTCACACTTTTCCTGGAATTGCTCTAAATCGCAGCGACAAAACCTTTCCAAGGCCCGGCATCGAAGCATCGTTTCCCACCACGGACCGGGATAGCCGCGATCGGCTGTGACTGCGCTCAGCTCAGCTTGTATGCGCGACCAGCCTGTTCACCGTCTCGGGGAAGAAGTCGGGCGCCGAGAGCCGCTTGCCGAACATCATGTCGTATTGAATGAGCCGGAAATCGTTGATCTTCGGATCGATCTGCTTCTGCCTCGCCCAATCCGGCGTTGCTTCGCCCACGGGCGACAGGAGCAGGTTGCGGTCGACCACCCGGTAGTGTTCGCGCAGCGCGCCGAGGAAGCCGGTGTAATAGGGGTGGCTGATGCCTGCCGTGGTCAGGATATGGTAGGGCAGGAAGGCCGGGCTCACCGAGCCAATGTTCTCGACCGGACCGGAGCGGTTCGACCAGATAACCAAAGGCGTATCGTGGTGTTCGAGCGCGGCGACCGCCGGCTCTTTGCGCGGCGCGACATTGTCCTTGAGGAAACCGGTCTCGACATAGACGGGTCCGAGCGGCGGCAGATGGTCGCCGAAGAAGGCGATGATGGTCGGCCGCTGGCGGGCCTTCGCCCAGTCGATCAGGCGCTGCAGGCCGCGGTCGGCGTCGGCCGACCCCTCGGCATAGGAAAGCAGCGATTCCCGCGCCCAGGAACTGATCGGCGCGTCGATCGAATGCGTCGGGTTGTAGTAGCGGTAGGGCTCGTAAGGACCGTGGTTCTGCAGACTGACGGCGAACAGGAACACCGGATCGTCGCTGGCGTCGGCCTCGCGGATGATCTCGTCGGTCATCGCCGCGTCGGAAGCCAGCGGCCCGCGCTTTTCCATCGGCGGCAGCGTCTCTTCGGAGCGGAAGTCGTTGAAGCCGAAATCGGCATAGACGGCGCCGCGGTTCCAGAACCAGTTGGTGCCGGGATGGATGGCGCGCGCCCGGTAGCCCTGGCTCTTCAGGAAGGTCGCCAGCGACGGAGTTGGGGTGCGCACATATTGCTGATAGGGGATCGAGCCGGCCGGCAGGAAGGCGTTGGAAAAGCCGGTCAGCGCCTCGAACTCGATATTGGCGGTCATGCCCCCAAACTCGGGCGAGAACATCGAGCCGGAGCGCAACGCCCTGACCGTCGGGATCGGGTCGGGCTTGATGGTGACGCCGGGCAGGTGCGTCGGATCCCAGAAGGATTCGCTCATCACCACCACGATATCCGGCTTCTCGTTCGGCACGGAAGCGGCGACGTCGGGGCGCTGGATCGCGGCCATCGTCTTCTCGGAATAGCCGGGCGGCGCCGCGACATGCGCCATCGGCACGTTCATCGCGAAGGCCAGCGCAAAGCCGTTGGAGGCGTAATTCTCCTTCTGGTCCCACATGATCGGGATGATCTGCAGCCGGTCGCGAGTCCACGAGAAGGTGGCGTAGTCCATGATCGAGACGAAGAAGGCGAGCAGCGGCAC
>NZ_VFWS01000135.1:0-13916 GCF_006443065.1 Mesorhizobium sp. B1-1-5
ATGACGAGGTTGGGAAGCTTCCGCCAATCGCCAGCGTTTGCACTGATTTCACGAAAAATGAGCGGCCAAAGTTCCCTGCGTCGAACAACTAACCCTGCGTCCAGAACGCGATCTCCTGCGCCTTGGTCCTGAGCTCGGTCTTCAGCCACTGGTCGTCGTCGTCGAGATAGCTCCACGGCGTCCTGCCTTGGGCCCGCATCTCGCGGATGTAGGAGCGGTAGCGGTAGTGGCTGTAGACCGACATCGCGTAGGTGGCATAGGCGGCGGCGAGCTTCCTGTGGCCCCGCACGATCACCAGGTTCTCGTCGTTCTTCTCGCTCGCCGGCGCCGAGAAATTGTGGCTGCCGGTCACCACCACGCAGTCGTTCGAATGCGGGTCGGTCACCAGGATCTTCGAGTGCACGATGGCGTGGCCGATCTGCGACAGGAAAATCCGCCGGTTGACCTCGGCGATCCATGGCCCGAGCGGCGCGTCGAGGCCCTGCGGCTGCGCCACCGCGTAGCGGTCGGGCGTGAATTTCCGGTCGCTGCTCACCAGATCGATGTCGAGGAAATTCTGCTCGGTGCCGCCCTCCTCCGCGCTCAGCGTTGAGACCACGCCGCGCACATACATGCCCTTTTCCCTGGCGCGCTGGCCGGCCAGCGTGTGCAGCCCCTGCTTGCCCGGCGTGAACATCAGGAAAAGCACCGCCTGTTTGGCTGAGGCGATGACGTCGCGCAGCGCCGCCATGTCGGCACCGTCGGAGGTGCGGGTGAACCACACCGTCGTCTTGGCTGTCCCGACCGTGAAGGTCTTGGGCGCATCGTTGTCCGCCATCAGGGCCGGCGTGAAATTGGCCGGGTCGGTCTTGGGCGGCGAGGCGTCCTTCAACAGGTCCCAATGCTTGCGGAAATGCGCCGCGACCGCCGCGTCCTCGATCAGCAAGCCGTTGTTGACCTGCGTGCACAGGCCGGTCGTGCTCCAGTTGGTGCTGCCGGTCCACGCCATCTTCGGCTCGCCGTCCTTGGACACGACGACGAATTTGTTGTGGCCGAGGCCTTTCGATTTCAGCATCCGGTCAATGGTCGCGATGCCGTGGTCGTTGAGGTTCTTGCGCGCATCCTTGTTGCCGTCGCCGCTTTTGTCGGAGCCATTGGCAAGGATGAGATGGAGCCGCGGCCCGAGCCCGATCAGCGCCGTCTCCAGCGTCGCGTCGCCGAGCTCGTAAAGCGCGGCATGCAGCTCGTCGCCGGCGACCTGCGTCAGCCCAACCATGCGCAGGCCGAGATCGCCTTCGAGGAAAGCGCGGAATTTTGCGTCGCCATTGGTCTGCAGGCTCTTCTTGAAGGCCGTGGGCGACAGCTTGTTCTTGGCCATGTAGCGGGCGACGAATTGCGACAGCACCAGGCCGCGGTTGAAGTAGCAGGAAAAGCCGCCGCCGGCGTCGGTGGCGAGTGTCGCCCAGTCCGTCCAGTCGCTCGACACGCCCTTGGTCAGCGGCTTGCCGGGGCCGGCGCTCATCATCGCGGTCACCCGGTAGCGCACGACATTGCCGACATCGGCCGCATGGTCGGTCCAGTTGAAGCGCTGGAACGGCCAGACGTCCGACGGCCTGTGGTCGCCCGATTGCGGCTTGTCCTTGGTGAAGCCGACGCGGTTCTCCACCGGCTCGATCCTCTCGCTCGCGCCGGCCTTGCGGCCGCGCTCGAGCAGAAAACCCCGGCACCCGGCGATGAAATCGCTGGGCGCCCAGGCGACGAAGGCGTCGTCGCCATTGGTGTAGACGGAGACTTTTATATCGATGGCCATCTGTCGTTCCTCCCCATCCGTCGTCGTTCCCGAAGCGCGGCCGGCATGCCCGGCCACCAACGCAGCCAACAAGAATCCGCCCCGGAAGCACGGCCCCGGATCAGCTGAAACAGAATTGTCGAAAGAGTGACGGCGATGATTATGTGGCGGCAGAAGATCGGATGTCAATGTTTTGCAGCATCAAGTATAATTCTATGAACTGCTTCACATTGTGTTTTATTTGCCAGCAAAACAAAGGCCCGAAAGTTCGGGCCGGCCTGGAGCAATCCCAGGAAAAGCGAGAGCGGCGAGGTTGCCATTTGTCGGGCAGGACGTTCACCGTTCCCCTTCGTGAAATCGGCGCAAACGCAGGCGATTGGCTGAAACCTCCCAACCTCGTCATTCCAGGGCGGAGCAAGGAGCGAAGCGACGCGCGCAGACCCTGGAATCCATTCCGTGACCTTGATCGAAGGGTGCTGCGGAGCAGAATTCTGCACCGTGAGCGGCGCTCGGACGTCACGGAATGGATCCTCGGGTCTGCGCGCGTCGCTGCGCTCCTTGCTCCGCCCGTGGATGACGAAGTCCGGGCCGTGTTGGCCAATCGCCAAGGCATGCCAGCCGCCCACGCGGACATATACCCCGACGACCGAAACCTCCCAGCCTCGTCATTCCAGGGCGGAGCAGCCGCGAAGCGGCGTCGCGCAGACCCTCGAATCCATGCCGCGACCCTTGCCGTAGGGTACAACGGAGCAGAATTCTGCACCGTTGCGGCGCCCATACGTCACGGAATGGATCCTCGGGTCTACGCGCGTCGCTTCGCTCCTTGCTCCGCCCGTGGATGACGATCGCGATGGGCGTTTCGGCCAATCGCCAAGGCATGCCACCCGCCCACGCGGACACAGACCCGACGATCGAAATCCCTGTGCTACGGAACGGGCCGATCTCGTCAGCTCTTGCTGGAGGCCAGCACCAGCGCCGGCTTCTCGCTGTAAAGCTTAGGGAACAGCGCCTTCAGATTCTCGATCTTGGGCAGGTCGTTGTAGACGATATAGGGATAGGTCGGGTTCAGCGTCAGGAAGTCCTGATGGTAATCCTCGGCCGGGTAGAAGGTCTTGCCGGTCTCCAGCGTGGTGACGATCGGCTTGCCGAACACCTTGGCCTTGTCGAGCTGGGCGATATAGCTCTGGGCGACCTTCTTCTGCTCGTCGTTCTCGGCGAAGATCGTCGAGCGGTATTGCGTGCCCTGGTCCGGCCCCTGGTAGTTCAACTGCGTCGGGTTATGCGCGACTGAGAAATAGACCTGCAGCAGCTGGCCGTAGGTGACCTTCGACGGGTCGTAGGTGATCTCGACGGATTCGGCGTGCCCCGTGCGGCCGGTGCCGACGACTTCATAGACGGCGTTGTCGGCGCTGCCGCCGGTATAGCCGGACACCGCCTTGCTGACGCCCTTGACGTGCTGGAACACGCCCTGCACGCCCCAGAAACAGCCGCCGGCGAAGATCGCCTTCTCGGTGCCGCTTGCCGCTTTCTCGTCCAAGGCCGGCGGCGGGATCACCACCGCGTCCTCGGCCGAGCGGGCCGGTGTCTGCCACAGAGCCGCTGCCGCAACGGCCGCGAGGCCGAGCACTGCCAACGTGCCGCGGGCGAAGAATGGCGATCGCCGCGCGGCCTTTGCCTTTATGCCGTTCATGTCCTGATCTCCTGTTGTTGCTTCATTATATACGAACGCAGCCGCGAAGCGGTTCTCACTTTGCCGTGCGGCTGTTCTTGTGAGCGGCGGCGCTCCCCCTCATCCGGCCCTTCGGGCCACCTTCTCCCCGAGGGGAGAAGACGTTGGCGCCGGCGTCGACAATCTCCTCTCCCCATTGGGGAGAGGTCAGCCGAGCGAAGCAGAGGCTGGGTGAGGGCAGTGCCAGGCTCACCTACTGAGCGGTGGTGTCCGCAGGCTTCATCGCATCCGTCACAGGCTTCATTGCATCTGCCGGCTTCATAGCGTCGGTGGCGGGCTTCATGGCGTCCGCCGGCTTCATGGCATCCGTTGCCGGTTTCATCGCCTCAGTGCTCATCGCGTCGGGCTTCATGGCATCGGCGGGCTTCATCGCGTCCGTCGCCGGCTTCATCGCGTCCGTCGGCTTCATGGCGTCGGTCGCCATCGCGTTGGCGGGCTTCATCGCATTGGCCGTGTCGTCGGCGCGGGCGCCGGCGACGAAGACGGATGCGGAAAGCGCGAAGGCCAGCGCCGGCAGCGTGAGGAACTTGGTCATAGGTAGTCTCCTTGGGTTTGGCGCGCGGAAGCGGGCCGGGTTATGCGTTGCCGCTGTCTACGGCCCCGCACGTAGGGGAAAAAGATCAGTTGGCGGCCGCGGCCAGGATGGGTCCGCCGCGCGCCGCCTGCACCAGCACCGCGGTGCTCAAGCCACCGGTGACTGCCGGTAGCGGCAGCGTCGTCGCCGTGCCGTTCCAGCTGCCGAGCTTGGTCAGCGCATGAACGACATTGGCATGCGGCAGCGTGCGGCCGGTGTTCTCGCCGCGCGCCACCGGCACCTCGACGACGCCTCTTGTGTAGCGCACCAGCCAGATGTCGGCGCCGCCGCCCGGCGCCTTGCCGGCGCCGATGCTGACCTTGCCCTGCCCAAGCGAAAGCTCCGGCCCCTGCGTGCGGCCGCCTTTGGCGATCAGGCTCTGGATCTCGCCCGGCGCGGCGCCCACGCCATCGCTTCTGCCGTTCACCACCACTTGCGGCGTGAACGGCCCGTCATGGCCGAGCGACGGCTCGTAGGTCACCTGGCGTTCCGTGAACTCCTTGCGGCCGAACGTGTCCTTCCAGCCGAGATAGTCCCAGTAGGTGACGTTGAACGACAGCGCCAGCACGCCGGGCTGGTCCTTGACCTTGATCAGGTTGGCGTTGGCCGGCGGGCAGGACGAGCAGCCCTGGCTGGTGAACAGCTCGACCACGGTGAGCGGCTGCGCGGTCGCCGCGCCCATCGTGGCCGCGAGCATCGCGCCGGCGAGCAGGACGGTCCTTGTTGTCGTTCCGGTCATGGGAAGCAGTCTCCGTTGCGGGGTCATGCTTCATTTCGTCGGGGTGGAGAGGTTCGTTACAGCTTCACCGGTTTGTGATTGGGGTGCATTTCCCTTCTCCCCTTGTGGGAGAAGGTGGATCGGCGCGCAGCGCCGAGACGGATGAGGGGTGCTCCAGCGGAGTGAGACCTCTACCCGCTCACCGCCACGGCTGCAGGCCGGGATCCTTCACATAGGCGATGATCGTATCGCAGACGCCGTCCAGATCCTTCAGCACATCATCATTCCAAAAGCGCAAGATCCGAAATCCTCTCGCCTTCAATTCAGCTCCGCGAGCCAAATCCGACTCCGAGTCCGCGTGCTGGCTACCATCCAGCTCGACGATGAGCCGCGCCTCGAGACAAGCGAAATCGGCGACGTATTTTCCAATGGGCACCTGCCGGCGAAACTTGATCCGATCGAGCCTGCGGTCGCGCAATTCCTGCCACAGCTTGTGCTCAGCCTCCGTCATGTCACGGCGGAGCGTTCGGGCAAAACTGCGCTTGGCTTGGGTGACAGGCTGGTGCGGCATTTGCGCCACATTAGCTGGCCGCTGAGTTCCGTCCAACACCCCTCATCCGTCTCGGCGCTGCGCGCCGATCCACCTTCTCCCACAAGGGGAGAAGGGAAGAGGCTGCGCTTGCCCCTCAACCCCGCCCCTGCTAAAGCGCGCCGCATGACCACCCCGCTCGACCACATCCGCAATTTCTCCATCGTCGCCCATATCGACCATGGCAAATCCACGCTTGCCGACCGGCTGATCCAGCTCACCGGCACGCTGGAGGAGCGCGACATGAAGGAGCAGGTGCTGGACTCGATGGATATCGAGCGCGAGCGCGGCATCACCATCAAGGCCCAGACCGTTCGGCTGAACTACCGCGCCAAGAACGGCGAGGACTATGTGCTGAACCTCATCGACACGCCCGGCCATGTCGACTTCGCCTATGAAGTGTCGCGTTCCTTGGCCGCCTGCGAGGGCTCGCTGCTGGTGGTCGATGCCTCCCAGGGCGTCGAGGCGCAGACGCTCGCCAATGTCTACCAGGCCATCGACAACAACCACGAGATCGTCGTGGTGCTGAACAAGGTCGACCTGCCGGCGGCCGAGCCCGAGCGCATCCGCGAGCAGGTCGAGGAAGTGATCGGACTCGACGCCTCCAATGCGGTGCTGATCTCGGCCAAGACCGGGCTTGGCGTGCCCGACGTGCTGGAGGCGATCGTCCATCAGCTGCCGCCGCCACGCGAGGGCGACATCGCGGCGCCCCTCAAGGCGATGCTGGTCGACAGCTGGTACGACGCCTATCTCGGCGTCATCGTTCTGGTGCGCATCATCGACGGCGTGATGAAGAAGGGCCAGACCATCCGCATGATGGGCACCGGCGCGAAATATCTCGTCGAGAGGACGGGCGTGTTCAAGCCGGCCCGCGTCAATGTCGACGAGCTCGGCCCCGGCGAGTTCGGCTTCTTCACCGGCTCGATCAAGGAAGTGGCCGACACCCGCGTCGGCGACACCATCACCGAGGACCGCCGCCCGACGCAAAAGGCGCTGCCCGGCTTCAAGCCGGCGCAGCCGGTGGTGTTCTGCGGCCTGTTTCCGGTCGACGCCGCCGATTTCGAGGATCTGCGCGCCGCCGTCGGCAAGTTGCGCCTCAACGACGCCAGCTTCTCATACGAGATGGAAACCAGCGCCGCGCTCGGCTTCGGCTATCGCTGCGGCTTCCTCGGCCTGCTGCATCTGGAGATCATCCAGGAGCGGCTGGAGCGCGAGTTCAACCTCGACCTCATCGCCACGGCGCCCTCCGTCGTCTACCGCCTGAACCTCAATGACGGCTCGGTGAAGGAACTGCACAACCCGGCCGACATGCCAGACGTGGTCAAGATCGCCTCGATCGAGGAGCCATGGATCCGCGCGACCATCCTGACCCCCGACGACTATCTCGGCGGCATCCTGAAACTCTGCCAGGACAGGCGCGGCATCCAGGCCGATCTCTCCTATGTGGGAAAGCGCGCCATGCTCACCTACGACCTGCCGCTCAACGAGGTGGTGTTCGATTTCTACGACCGGCTGAAGTCGATCTCCAAGGGCTACGCCTCCTTCGACTATCACCTGACCGATTATCGCGAGGGCGACCTGGTCAAGATGTCGATCCTGGTCAATGAGGAGCCGGTCGACGCGCTGTCGATGCTGGTGCACCGCACGGCGGCGGAAAAGCGCGGCCGCGCCATGTGCGAGAAGCTGAAGGAGCTGATCCCGCACCACCTGTTCAAGATCCCGATCCAGGCGGCAATAGGCGGCAAGGTCATCGCCCGCGAGACCATCTCGGCGCTGCGCAAGGACGTCACCGCCAAATGCTACGGCGGCGACGTGACCCGCAAGCGCAAGCTGCTCGACAAGCAGAAAGAGGGCAAGAAGCGGATGCGCCAGTTCGGCAAGGTGGATATTCCGCAGGAGGCGTTTATCCAGGCGCTGAAGATGGGGGATTGAGGGGTCAGACTACGTTTTTGAGTTTACTTCTGCCGCCGCCGTCGATTTGGCATGGTTGAATCGACCTTCCATCTCACGCCTATACTGCACCTGGTTTTCAGGCCAATCCAATTCCGCCCAATCAAGATGCTTTGCCGCCTCCAAGGAGACCGAGAACAATATGCCACGTCTAATTAAATTAGCGATTAAATAGGTGTAAGGCTCGTAATCTTCGTTGTAGTCTATAGCGTGCAAGCCCCAACACTGGTGAATAAACGGGTCTATTACCCCATATATGAAGCGTACCGTTTCACCGGCCGCATCAAAGCCGTCCGGAACTGAAAAGTGCTGAATGCAATTTCGAAACCGGCCGAATGCCTGAAAGCGGTGAACGTCAGGCATTCGAATGCCCGTCGTGGCCCACAAACGATCTGGCAAATCAGTGAACTGGTACGTTCTGCCGCTCTCCACCAGTTTCTGCAGGGAGAGCAGGCCACCGTCAGAAGGCGTCTTCGGCAAGTGGTCGAAGATGAGCAAGGGATGCTCCTGAGCGATACGAGCTTTTATGAGGATCTCGCATGCATGCGCTGCCTGTAGAACCGACAATTCATTCCAGTAGCGGTTCTCCATGCTATAGTAGTTTGCGTGCCAATTTGCATGGGCAAGAGCGCCAAGGCCCAGCCCAAGCATATGCTCCGGAACGATCTGTAAATCTTGCTCCAAGAAGAACCGCCTTAGTCCGCGACTACGAATGGTTGAACTTCAGCCTTGGCGGTGCGAAGCGCTTGGCCCATGCGGCGGCGTGCGTTCTGCATCGCGTCCATGTAGTCGTCGGCTGCAAGGCTTAAGCTTTCCGGCGAGTGGGCCTTGGCCATATCGTCTGCCGTCCATTCTCGATTCAGCTGTTTGGCGAGGGCAAAAATCACCGCTCTTCCTACTCGGGAGACGATCGTCCGCTCGGCGAGTTCATTTGCCATACGGCGCATAAACTCCAAATCAGGCGACGCCGCGTACTCAAGTTGTAGCTGTTCCTTCATCAGGTCGATCGAGGGATATTTCATATTGACGAAAAGTTGTCCGGCGCCAGAGTCTCGGTAGAATTTCGCTGCCTTTCCTTTCAGACCCTTTTCCTCGATCTGGCTATCATCGTGAAGAAGGACGATCTCTGGTGCCTTGTCCGCATTCAAAGATGACGTTGCTCGCTTCGCGCCGCTTGGAACGGCTAAAAGGCCATCGATCGGATATCGTTTTCCGCCAGATCCACTGTCCCCTGCCGTGTCCGGCACCGGTAAGGATTTTGAGCCGAGCCCTTGACCCAAATCGGCGTCAATTTTGCCGAGCAGGTCCAGTCGATGGGTGGGCCTCTTTACTCGTAGGCTATTTAGAAGCTGTTGCAACTCGTCTCGTATGTCGTCTGTACCGCCCGAGTCTGCTGGAGCGAATGAATGGATCACCTCTAGGAGCCACTCCGGCCGATTGTCTCGGACAACATCACTGAAATCCTGAACCTGTACCTGGCGCTGGTCACCGTCACGGTAACGCAAGAACTGGCGATAGGCCTCAGGACGAACCGCGGCCCCCTCGGGAAGTTCGATGTGTATAGAAATATGCTTAGCTCCAAACGGGACACCAAAAAGAGGCGCGTCGAGCGTCCATTGGCGGCTACGTTTTAGATCGTACAGCTCATTTTTGTATACGATGGCGCACGTGCTGACGTCCGAAGTAATTGCGCCGCTAACAGATCGATTGTGGCTAGTCCCGGCCAACGGCGGATCATAAAAATAATGGACCGTAACACCCGAGGTTGTCTCGACAGTCTCCGCGTTTCCCATTGGAAATGCACGCTCGGGGATAGTTTTGAACGTTCTTGTTCCGTCAAGCTTATGCGTTCCAGGCAGGAAACGCACCTACAGCCCCGGAGGCAACCGATAGAAGCGATAGTACAAATAATCAGCAAGCCATTGCCCTGGCGTGATTGGATTTCCATCGTAGGGGTCTCGAACAGTGTTCTGATTTGCGCTGTTGCCAAACAGAACGACCTCAGTCCAATCAAAGCTAAGGTCGGCTCCATCAGCTAGTACCACATCAGTTACGTCAAAAACCTCCTCGAGGTGGCCTTCGTCGTTTGGACGCCGTAGTCGACCGTAAATTCCGCCGCGCTCACCGAGGATGACCTCGCTAACTACGCCTTTTGCGTTGGAACGGTAGCGGAGCCCGTAACGGTTAGAAGGTAGGGAGGCAACCTTAGCCCCCATTCCAAAATTTTCGTCCAAACCTTTATTCTTTCCGATGGATGCCGAAATGTCGCAAATGCGATGCAATTCGTCACTCGACATTCCAGGGCCAGTATTCCAAATACTCAGTTTCTGCGTGTCGCCAATGTCCAAAGCTCGGATTTCAATTGCTTGCGATCCGGATGGAGCTTGAGTTGCAGCCTCAACTGCATTCATGAAAAGCTCCCTGATCATCATCGTTTTTGGGCAACGTTCGATGGTAGTTGCGACAAGGAAGGGCTCATCAGCTATATGAAGGGCGGCAACATCTCTGGACATGCGTTTCCTCGCTAGAACCTGATACTTCTTGAAGGTGATCTGGCTATTTCGTTATAGACAGCTTACCGGTTTGTCCAGGAAACGATGCTTTTGGATTGTTCTGCCAAATGAAGGAAACCTCTACCGTCAAGCCTATTTGTTTAGCTATATGGTAAGCAGCCTTCCAGGCTCCGTTCGCGTCCTGCCCTTGGATTGAAATCCCTGCCTCTTTTATATATTTGTAGCCGCTGTCGTCTTTTACGCCAACGATGTTGTTCACGATGACAAGATCACTCACTTCCTTGGGAGAAAGGCCGCTTTTCGCGGCCGCTTTAATGCAGGCGAAAAGAGCAGAATTCCAATAGGTCTCTTTGGGCGGGTACTTCTTGTTCGCGACAACAACGGAGCGCACGGTCGTAAAGGAAAGGTTCGGCGGCGCTGAGGGGTCAAATCCGCCTGGTTTGCTAGACGGTGACGGTGCGATCTTATTGCCCTCCAAGGCATCAAGCGCCTTGTTGATAACGGTTTCGATAGTGTCGACCAAAGGCACAGCATGGGCCTGCAGGCGTGCGAAGGTTTCTGGGCTAATCTGAACGGTCTGCATTTGTATCTCCTATAGCCGTATAGCGCTATAGGACTTAGATGTAAAGTACGTACGAGTTCAGGGATATGCTGCTATAGTGATTTGCCGCTGTATCGCGTTGCGAGCCCAAGCAGTTGCTCATTTAGCTTTGCGCGGTCCCCACCCTTCAAGAACCTTACTCGCTGCGCTATCCTCTCCCCAGCTTGGGGAGACACACCACATGCGCTCCACTCTCGATCTTGTCGCCGCGATCGGCCTCGCCATCGGCGGCGCTTTTGGCTTGGCGGGCACCTTCGTTGCGAGCGACGCGCTGCGCGAAACGGTCTGGACCATCGATGGCGTCGGCATCGTCGTCGCCACCGCGCTACTCACGATGAAATACCAGCGGCTCGGCAATGATCTCGTCGCGGCGGGCTTCCTCACCTTCCTCGCCGGCGAAAGCCTGCTTCTGGCCGGCAATGCGGCGGGCCTGCAGGCCAGCGTGCCGTCCTATGCCGGCGGCATTGCGCTGTGGGCGGCGGGGCTGGTCATGGTCAGCGCGAAAGCCACATTCGCGCTGTGGATGCGGCTCACGGCGTCCGTCGCCGCTGTGCTGTTTGCCGTCTCGGTCGTCATGATCCTGTGGGGCGCGCCGCTTTTGCCCACATCGGCGCCGCTGCCGGCGCTCGGCTATCCGTTCCTGGTGCTGACCTTCATCGGCTGGATCTGGACTTTGCTGAAGCCGGTGCGTTGAGCGCGAAGGCGATGGCCGCGCCGCTCGAACTCCGCAACAGCCCGTCGGGAAAGATCTTGCCCGCCATCGGACCGTTCCTGCTTGGCGGCATTTTCGGCTTCGGCGCGCTGCAGGGCGTCGCCTCGGGCGCCAATGGCGGGCATGTGCTGTGGATCGCGCTGCTCGGCGCCGCCTGCCTGGGGCTCGGCGTCTTCATCGCCCGCGGCGCCTTCGACACTTCGGTCAAGGTGACGCTGAACAGCCAAGGTTTCCGCGATGCCCGCGCCGGCGACGTGCTGGTGCCATGGAGCAAGGTGCGGAGCGTGCGGCTTGCTGCCGGCGGCAAGGGCGCGGCGATGCTTAATTTCGAGCTCACCGAGGAGCCGCCCGACGCAATCCGCTATTCCTCCGCCAACGCCTTCGGCCTGATGCCCTTCGGCCGGAACATCGTGCATATGGAGATCTCCTCGCTCGACGTGCGGGGAGAGGAGATGGTCGAGGCGGTGAAGACATTCGCGCCGCATGTGGCGGTGAGGCGCTGACTTTCCCTTCTCCCCCTGTGGGAGAAGGTGGCCGCGAAGCGGCCGGATGAGGGGTGTTGGAAGGAATGAGGCATCGGCGATTGGGTACAATGCGGCGTTTGCAGCGAACGGCCTTGCCAAGCTGGAGCACCCCTCATCCGTCTCGGCGCTGTGCGCCGAGCCACCTTCCCCCACAAGGGGGGAAGGAGAGGTCGCGCCGCTTCCGCTCCCGTGCTCTACTTGCCCAGGGGACCTCGCCATGATTCGCGCTCTGCTCGCCTTCTTTCTCCTCAGCACCCCGGCCTTCGCCGCCGACATGTCGGTCTTCGTGCGCAACCAGCGTTCGGACGGCGTCGCGGTCGAACTGTTCAGCCGCGACAGCCAAAAAGTCTGGCCGGGCGACGACAAGGTGTTCCTCATCCGCCCGAAGGCGCGAAAGTCCGTGCCGATCTCCTGCGAGCCGGGCGAGCACATCTGCTGGGGCGCCTGGGTGAATGGCGACGATTCCGTCACCGCCGGCGTCGGCCCCGACAACGACCAGCCCTGCGACACCTGCTGCTTCATCTGCACCGAGCATTCGACCGAGACGGTGGACCTGGCCGAGTAGCGTGGCGCCTTCCCCTTCTCCCCTTGTGGGAGAAGGTGGCTCGGCGCGCAGCGCCGAGACGGATGAGGGGTGCTCCAGCGGAGTGAGGCGCCGACTGTTCAAGTCCACAACATTGGCTAATCTTCGGCCATGCCGCACCAACCCGTAACCCCGGCCAAACGCAATTTCGCTCGGTCGATGCGCCGTGAGCCGACAGAGGCGGAAGACCGCTTGTGGCACGAATTGCGCGGCCGGCGACTCGACAATATCAAGTTCAAGCGGCAGGTGCCGATCGGCCGCTTCGTGGCGGATTTCGTTTGCGCCGAGGCCAGACTCATCGTGGAAATCGACGGCAGCCAGCACGCGGAATCGGATCGCGACCAGGAGCGCGACGCCGAACTGAAGGCAAGGGGATTTCGCGTGCTGCGGTTCTGGAACGACGATGTCCTGAAAGAGCTGGGTGCGGTCTGCGATACCATTATTGCGTATGTGAAAGATAAGAGTTTGCAGCCCTGGCGTTGATGCCACCGGGCGTCTTCGCCAAGCTGGAGCACCCCTCATCCGTCTCGGCGCTGCGCGCCGAGCCACCTTCTCCCACAAGGGGAGAAGGGGAAGTCGCGCCAATCGCCCCAAATTCCGTCAGCCATTTTTCGCCGCCGCCCCTTGGCATACGCGCCCGCCATGTCATCATCCGGCCATCGGCCGCAGGGGCCGATTCTACCTCGGGGGTTCTCATGTCTTCCACCTTTGCGCGCCGCGTAGCCGCCGCGCTTTCGCTTGTCGTCCTCATCGCGCCCGCCGCTCAGGCCGGCGACGTCACCTTCCAGATCAAGAACAATCATCCCAACGCCATGCGCGTCGAGCTCTACAGCCAGGACCGCGACTATGTCTGGCCGGGCGAGGGCAAGGATTTCTATCTAGACGACGGCGAGACCAAGCAATTGCCGATCTCGTGCAACGAGGGCGAGAAGATCTGCTACGGCGCCTGGGTGGACGGCGACGAGGGGACTTATTGGGGCGTCGGGCCCAACAACAAGGAGACATGCGAGGACTGCTGCTACACCTGCAGCGGCGGCCAGACCGAGGAGATCGATCTGGAGGAGTGAGCGGGGCGCCTCACCTTCTCCCCTTGTGGGAGAAGGTGGCTCGGCGCGCAGCGCCGAGACGGATGAGGGGTGTTCCAGCGGAGTGAGGCGCCGGGTGTTTGAGCTATCGCCAGGACCGATTATTCTGCTCCGCCATGCCCCACCAACCCGTAACCCCGGCCAAACGAAATTTCGCTCGGTCCATGCGCCGCGAGCCCACAGAGGCGGAAGAGCGTCTGTGGCACGAATTGCGCGACCGCCGCCTGGACAACATCAAGTTCAAGCGGCAGGTGCCGATGGGCCGATACGTGGCCGACTTTGTCTTCGCCGCGGCCAAGCTCATCGTCGAAATCGACGGCAGCCAGCACGCGGAATCGCGCCATGACCAGGAGCGCGACACCGAATTGAAGGCAAGGGGATTTCGCGTGCTGCGGTTCTGGAACGACGATGTCCTGAAAGAGCTGGGTGCGGTCTGCGATACCATTATTGCGTATGTGAACGATAAGAGTTTGCAGCCCTGGCGGTGATGCCGCCGGGCGTCTTCGCCAAGCTGGAGCACCCCTCATCCGTCTCGGCGCTGCGCGCCGAGCCACCTTCTCCCACAAGGGG
>NZ_VFWS01000136.1:0-13788 GCF_006443065.1 Mesorhizobium sp. B1-1-5
TGGCGCTGCGAAGCAGCGACGGATTGGGGGAACCACCTGGCAATCAAGCCTCAGGTCGATCAGTCGCGCCAGTCACAGAACATATGTGCATAGCGTAACCTGGATGGTGGGGAGATCAGCGAAGCCTCAGTTCTCGGTCGGCACCGTCGGCGTCTGGCCGGGCGTCGGGGTGGAAAGCGATGTCGGGTGCGGCTTTGGCGCTTCGCCCGGACATTCGTCCTTGATCCTGGTCCAGGACGTGTTGTTGAGAACCACGTCGCAGCGGGCGAGGTAGCTCTCGCCGGCCAGCGTCAGGCACGCCGTCTCGCCGACGTTGAAGGATTTGCCGTTGGCAAGACAGGTTGGCGCCGCCAGCAACGACGTCGGCGAGCCAAGCGCCAAGGCAAGGCCGGCTGGCCAGAAAAGAAATCGGATCGCCATTCAACCCCCACAGCAAGCCGCATCAAAGACGGGATTTGTGGCGATACTGGGTCCGGGAGCCTGGCAACGTCTCAGGCGGGCTGCAGACTGAGGTCGATAGCGACCGGCACGTGGTCGGACGGCTTTTCCCAGGCGCGGACGTGCTTTTCCACCGAGGCCGACGAGAAGCGGTTGGCGGCTTCGGGCGAGAGCAGCAGGTGGTCGATGCGAATGCCGTTGTTCTTCTGCCAGGCGCCGGCCTGATAATCCCAGAAGGTGTAGACGCCAGCCGAGTCGGTCACGGCGCGTACCGCTTCGGTGAAGCCGAGATTCTTCAGCCGGCGGAAGGCCTGCCTCGTCTGCGGCTGGAACAGCGCGTCACCCAGCCAGTTTTCGGGAAACCGGGCATCGGCGGGTTCGGGAATGACGTTGTAGTCGCCAGCCAGCACCAGCGCTTCCTCGAGCCGCAGCCGCTCTTGCGCCCAACGCTCCAGCCGCGCCATCCAGGCGAGCTTGTAGGAAAACTTCCGTTCATCGTCGACCGGATTGCCGTTCGGCAGATAGAGCGAAGCGACGCGCAAGGCGCCCTGGTCGGTGGAAAAAAC
This sequence comes from Mesorhizobium sp. B1-1-5, assembly GCF_006443065.1. NCBI lineage: Bacteria > Pseudomonadati > Pseudomonadota > Alphaproteobacteria > Hyphomicrobiales > Phyllobacteriaceae > Mesorhizobium > Mesorhizobium sp. B1-1-5. The sequence continues at coordinate 1,005 of NZ_VFWS01000136.1, forward strand.
GCCTTCGATGAAGCGGGCATGGTCATCCGCATCATCGCCCGGCAGGCCGCGATTGACCTCGTCGAAGGGAAGCTTCGACAGGAGAGCGACGCCGTTAAAACTCTTCTGGCCGTTGGTCTCGACATTATAGCCCAGCGCCTCGATCTCGGCGCGCGGGAACTGGTCGTCGACAGTCTTGATCTCCTGCAGGCACACGATGTCCGGCGCGCTTTCGGTCAGCCAGTGGGTGAGGTTGCCGATGCGGGCGCGAACGCCGTTGATGTTCCAGGTGACGATCTTCATGAGGACCTCAATGTTCTTCGGACGGCAGGCGTTCGACGAGGCCGATCGTATTGCCTGCGGGGTCCTTTAGAAAGGCCATCCATTCGCTTTCCCCCGCCGGGCCGAACCGCCCCTCGGTGTCGCGGTGGACGAGCGTCGGCGGCGCGGTGAAGGGAATGCCCGCGGCCTTCGCCCCGGCGTGGAAGGCTTCGAGGCCGGCGATGTCGAGATAGACGGTGCCGGCCGGAACGCCGTCGGTGAAGAGGAGGCGCACATCACCGGCCAGTATGAACGCGATGCCGGGCGGATCGTAGCGAGCGTGCACGTTCAGACCAAACACGTCGCGCCAGAAAGCAAGCGTCGCATCGAGATCGCGGCCAGCCGAGAGCGCGACCTGACGGACCGCGCCGATGGCGGGCATCGGGCTATATGGAGAAGCTCGTGCCGCAGCCGCAGGAGGCGACCGCGTTCGGGTTCCTGATCTGGAAGGACTGGCCCATCAGGTCGTCGACGAAGTCGATCACCGAGCCGCCCATATAGACCAGCGACAGGTCGTCGATCAGGACGGTCGCGCCGTCCTTCTCGATGGCGACATCGTCATCGTTGCGGTCGCCTACCAAATCGAACTTGTAGGAAAAGCCGGAGCAGCCGCCGCCTTCGACGGAAACGCGCAGCGCCGTCTTGCCCGGTTCGCCGGAAACAATCCTGGCGATCCGCTTCGCCGCGGCATCGGTCATCTCGACCTTCATGGCAGTCTTGGCATCCGCGCCCATCGGCGTCACCTTGCTTTCCGTTTCACATGATAGGTATGAAGCGGGCAAGCCTGAGTCAACTGGTGGATCAATGGACGAGCGGCAGGGCAAGGATGCTCTCGGCGACATCGGGTTCGGCGACCGGCCGCGCGCGACCTATGCGAGCGACCCGGCGCGCTCGCGCGGCCGCCTGTTCGAAGAGCCGGAAAGCCCGACCCGCACGCCGTTCCAGCGCGACCGCGACCGCATCATCCATTCCACCGCCTTTCGCCGGCTGAAGCACAAGACGCAGGTCTTCGTCGCGCATGAGGGCGATCACTACCGCACACGGCTGACGCATTCGATCGAGGTGGCGCAGATCGCCCGCGCGCTGGCACGGGCATTGCGCGGCGACGAGGATCTCGCCGAAGCCGTGGCGCTGGTGCATGATTTCGGCCACACGCCCTTCGGCCACACCGGCGAGGACGCGCTCAACGAGAAGATGGCCGCCTGGGGCGGCTTCGATCACAACGCGCAGTCGCTGCGCGTCGTCACGCGGCTCGAGCGGCGCTATGCCGAATTCGACGGGCTGAACCTCACCTGGGAAACGCTGGAAGGGCTGGTCAAGCACAACGGCCCGCTGACCGACGCGAGCGGGAAGGGGCTCAAGGGCCCGGTGCCGCAGGCGATCCGCGACTATTCGGAGCTGCACGATCTCGAGCTCGACCGTTTCGCCGGCATCGAGGCGCAGTGTGCGGCGATCGCCGACGACATCGCCTACAATGCCCATGACATCGACGACGGCTTGCGCGCCGGCCTGCTGACGCTGGACATGCTTGGAGAGGTCGGTCTGCCCGGCTCGATCCTGAACGGCGTGCGTGCCAAATATCCTCAGCTCGACGATGTGCGCACCGGCCACGAGCTGATGCGCCGGCAGATCACGTTGATGGTCGAAGATGTCATCGCATCGACCGCCGCCAATATCGAGCGACTGAAGCCGGACAGCGCCGAAGCGGTGCGCGCGGCCGGCGAGACCCTGGTGACCTTCTCGGCCAGCATGGCGGCGGCCGAAAAGGAATTGAAGGCCTTTCTCTACAAGCATCTCTACCGGCATGCGGAGGTGATGCGCGTGCGGGCCGATGCCGAACAGATCGTGCGCGAGCTATTCGACGTTTATTTCGCCGATCCGCGCGCCATGCCCGACGGATGGCGCGAAGGGCTCGACCGGGCGGAGGATCGCATCAAGGCGCGCAGCGTCGCCGACTTCCTGGCCGGCATGACCGACACCTATGCCTTGAAGGAACATCGGCGTCTGTTTGACCATACGCCCGATTTGAGCTAGGGCGAGCCTCGATTTTGCCGGCCGTCGAGCCGGTCGCCTCTTAAAGCCCAGAGCACTTCCGATGAATATCTTCGCCGATTTCAACGCGCGGATCATAAAAGCTGTCGAAGCCCTTGACCTGAAAGACAAGGATGGGGCCGCGCCCGACCTGTCGCGTGTCGCGGTCGAGCCGCCGCGTGACGCTAGCCATGGCGACCTCGCCACCAACGCGGCGATGGTGCTGGCCAAGCCCACCGGACAGAACCCGCGCGCGCTTGCCGAGAAACTGGCCGAAGCGCTACGGGGCGATGCTGATATTGCCTCGGCCGAGATCGCCGGGCCTGGCTTCGTCAATCTCAGGCTGAAGGACGCATTCTGGCACACGCACCTGACGGCGCTGCTCGGCGAGGGGCGCAATTATGGCCGCTCGACCGTCGGCGGCGGCCGCAAGGCCAATGTCGAATATGTCTCGGCCAACCCGACCGGCCCCATGCATGTCGGCCACTGCCGCGGCGCCGTGGTCGGCGATGCTTTGGCCAATCTGATGGCCTTCGCCGGCTACGACGTGACCAAGGAATACGTCATCAACGACGCCGGCTCGCAGATCGACGTGCTCGGCAGCTCGGCGTTGCTGCGCTACCGCGAGGCGCTTGGCGACGATATCGGCGAGATCCCGCCCGGTCTTTATCCGGGCGACTATCTGGTCCCCGTCGGCGAGGCGCTGGCCAAGGAATTCGGCCGCGGCCTGCTGCAGATGCCGGAAGAGGAGGCGCTGGCGATCGTCAAGGACCGCACCGTCGATGCGATGATGGCGATGATCCGCGAGGATCTGGCGCTGCTCAACGTGCATCACGACGTGTTCTTCTCCGAGCGCACGCTGCATGCCGACAACGCCAAGAAGATCCGGGCGGCGATCGCCGACCTGACGCTGAAGGGCCACATCTACAAGGGCAAGCTGCCGCCGCCCAAGGGCGAGAAGCCGGACGACTGGGAAGACCGCGAGCAGACGCTGTTCCGCTCGACCGCGGTCGGCGACGACATGGACCGGGCCCTGGTCAAGTCGGACGGCTCGTTCACCTATTTCGCCGCCGACGTCGCCTATCTCAAGGACAAGGTCGACCGCGACTTCGTCGACCTGATCTATGTGCTCGGCGCTGACCATGGCGGCTACGTCAAGCGGCTCGAAGCGCTGGCGCGCGCGGTTGCCGGCGATGCCGTCAATCTTACCGTGCTGCTTTGCCAGCTCGTAAAACTGTTCCGCGACGGCGAGCCGGTCCGCATGTCGAAACGGTCCGGCGATTTCATCACGCTGCGCGAGGTCGTGGAGGAGGTCGGCCGCGACCCGATCCGCTTCATGATGCTTTACCGCAAGAACGACGCGCCGCTCGATTTCGACTTCGCCAAGGTCACCGAGCAGTCGAAGGACAATCCGGTGTTCTACGTGCAGTACGCGTCGGCGCGCTGCCATTCCGTTTTCAGGCAGGCGAGCGAGCAGCTCGGCGAGGCGAACTTCGATCGCAACCGGCTCGCGGCCTCGGTGGCTGCGCTGGCCGACGAGGGCGAGATCGCGCTGATCCGGAAGCTGGCCGAATATCCGCGGCTGATCGAGTCTGCGGCGCTTTCGCTGGAGCCGCACCGGCTGGCATTCTACCTCTACGATCTGGCTTCCGGCTTCCATGCACAGTGGAATCGCGGCAACGACAACCAGGACTTACGTTTTGTTAAGGTTAACGACCGAGAATCAACTTATGCCAGACTAGGGCTGGTGCAGGCTGTTTCGGATGTTTTGACCTCCGGCCTGACGCTGATCGGGGCAGACGCGCCCATCGAAATGCGTTAGGTTTAACTAAAAAACCTGTCACCTTTTGCCCACATTGCGCTGGTAAGGGCCAACCCTGCGCGACGTCCATGGCGTCCGACTGTGTGCGAGTTCGGGAACAATAATGGCAGACAGAACCCCGCTGAAAGTAGCCGACCACAACGACATCGCCGACGATGATCCGTTCGCTGAACTGACCCGGATCATGGGTTTCGATCCGCGCCAGCCGGTGAGGCAGCCGGCCCCCGCGGCCGAGAAGGCCAATCAGGCCGTGGAGGCTGACGATTTCGACATCGACCTCGAGAAGGAGTTGATGGGCGAGTTCGACTCCGTCGAGGAAAGCGCGCCGGTCGCTCAGCAGGCTGCACTGCATCAGGTCAGCAAAGAGCCTGCCTTCGAGGCTGCCGCCGCCGCGAATGACGACGAGCTTACTGCTTCCTTCGAGCAGGATTTCGTGTTCGACGACGCGGCGGATTATGCCGACTTCGCGGTGACCCGTGCGCCGGAGCCGGATTTTGCGCCGCAGCCGCAGGCGGCGCTCGAACCGGAAGTCGCGCCAGAGACGCATTTTGCATCTGAGCCGCATTTCGCGACCGAGCCACAAGGACCTTCCGAGCCGGAAGTCGCTTTCGACGACGATTTCGACAAGGCCGTCGCCAGTTCGCTCGATGCCTCGCCGGTCGAAGATGATCTTGCGATCGACCGGGAAATGGCGGCTTCGCTGGACCAGGATTTCCAGCTCGACCATCACGAGCCTGCCAACCTCGACGATCAAGATCTCGCCAACCTCGACGATCAAGAGCCGGCCGACGCGCGTCAGGACGCCGTCGAGGCCATGCAGGCCGCAAGCGAGGCGGCGTTCGACGCCGATTTCGACAACGCGGTCCAGATGTCGCTCGAAGACGAGCTGTCGTTTGAGAGCCACGAGCCGGAGCAGCATGCGCAGACCGCCGAGCCGGTCGAAGCTCATGCAGCCGCCCCGCTGATTTCCGAGGATGATTTTGCCGGTCATTTCGATCAGGCGATGACCGATGTCGATATCAATCTCGGCCAGGATATGGATCTCTGCCAGGGTCAGGATCTTCAAGAGCCTGAGCTGTCGCTCGACGACGAGCCTGCGCCGACGGTCGAGGCGCCGGCCGAGACGGCTGCCGCCGAGCCGGAGCTCGCGGCGCCCGAACCTGCCGCTGCGCTGACCCTCGATGACGATTTCGAGCTGAGCTTTCGCGATGCGTTGAACGAGGAGCCGCAAGCTCCGGCGGTAGAGCCCGTTGCAGCTGTGCAACCGGCCACGGTAGAGCCTTCTCCCGTCGTCGCGGCTCTGGTTCCGCCTAGCGCCGCCGTTGAGCCCGTGAAACCGGCCGCCAGCGAGCGCAGCCTGGAAGACGAGCTCAATGCGCTGCTTGGCGCCATGACCGCGCGGCCGATGCCGGCCATCAGGGAGCCTGCTCCCTTGCCACGGCTGGTTGCGCAACCTGTGAGCTATGAAAGCGAGAAGGCCGAGACCGACGATCTCGACTGGAATCTCGACGAGCAGCAGCCGTCGCAGAGCGGCGAGGGCGGTCAGCCGGTTGAAAGCGACCTGGACGACATGCTCGCCAGCGAGCTCGATCACCAGGATTTTGCAACCTCGGCCAAGGCAGAGCCTGCGGTCGATTTTGACGACGACGCTTTCGGCGCCGCTTTCGCCCGGAGTATCGAGGCCGAGCAGGAGGCCGCGCGGGCGAAGGCAAATTCGTCCGATTGGCTGCATTCGACGAACGCCGAGCCGGCAAGGTCGTGGAGCCGCTCGACCCCCACCGCCGCTCCGCCGGTGCAGGCTTCGTTTGCGCAGCCGGCAGCCTCAGCGCCGGTGCAGATGGCCGCGCCTTCAGCGCCAACGCAGGTGGCGGCGCCGGCCTACCGCAGCGAACCGGCTACGGATTATTCCGCCTACGCCAAGCCGGCGCAGACGCCCGTGCCGCAAGCCCGTGAGCATGATGACATGCCCGACGTCGAGACGGTCGACGTGCCCGAGCGCGTGGTCGCGCTCGCGGACGACCTCGACATTCCGGAGCTCAGCTTCGAAGAGGACCAGCCGGCCGCACCCGCATATGACGATCTCGATGCGGAATTCGCCAGCCTGCTCACCGACATGAACGCGACGGAGATCGCGTCGGCGCCGACACAGAGCCGTGGCTATGACGACGAATCCTACAATGCCGGCTTCAATGGCTATGATCGTCGCGACTTGCGTGCCGAGGCTCCGGCGGCTCCAGCGGCCCCGGCTGCATTTGCCGTCGCGAACGGTTACGATGCCGATGATTTGCCCGGCAGCCGGCCGGTTTCGCAGGCGGACGATTTCGCCGCCGATGAGCTCGACTATGATCCCGAGCTCGAAGAAGCGATGGCGATCCCCGGGCTCGCCGAGCGCGAGGCGGCGCAGCCGCGCCGGCGCGGCGTGATGATCGCGGCGCTGGTCGGCGCAGTGGTGGTTTTCGGCGGTCTTGGCGCGCTGGCCTTCTCCTTCGGCGGCAAAGGCGGCGGCGCGGCCCCGGTGATCGTCAAGGCCGACAATTCGCCGATCAAGGTGAAGCCCGAGAATCCCGGCGGCACGGTGGTGCCGAACCAGGACAACAAGGTTTACGACGCGGTCGCCAAGGGCGGCGGCGCGGCCAAGCCGGCCAAGCCGGCCGAGCCGGTGCAGCAGAAGCTGGTGAACACCACCGAGCAGCCCGTGGATCTGGCATCGAAGGAACCGCCGCAGAGCCGCGTGGTCGAGCTTTCGCCCAACGATAATGGCGCCGCGGCCGGCACTGACGCCGCCAGCGATCCAGGCACAGCGTTGCCCGGTGTCGCGCAAGCGGCTGTGCCCGCAAGCACGCAACCTGCCGCGCCCGCAAGCGCGCAGCCTACCGCGCCGGCAAGCGCGCAGCCGGCGGCACCGGCGCCGAAGTCGGAAGACCGCATCGCCCAGGTGCTGCAGCAGGATGCCGAGAACACCGCCAACAACGATGTCGTCGCCGTCGCGCCGCGCAAGGTGAAGACGATGATGGTGAAACCCGACGGCTCGCTGGTGCCGCGCGAGGACCCGGCTCCAGCCGCTGCGCCGAAGGTTGCCGCGGCCGAACCGAGCGATCCGGCGCCGCAACATGTCGCGCCGGCCTCCGACGGCCAGCAGACGGGAACCGTGGCTTCCGACGCGGGCCAGGCCGTTACGGATCAGGCCGATGCGCCGGCCGTCAAGCCGGTGAAACCCGCGAAGAAGACTGAAGCCAAAGCGCAGTCGGCCAACACGCCGGCAGTGGTGCCGGTGGCGCCGGCGCGTCCGTCCGACCAGCCGGTCGATATCGTCGGCGAGGTCAAGCCGGACCAGGTCGCTTCGATCGATCCGGCGGCTGCCGCCGGCGGCGGCTCGTGGTCGATGCAGATCGCCTCGCAGCCGACGGTCGAAAGCGCGCAGTCGACCTATCAGGACCTGCAGCGCCGCTATGGCGGCGTGCTGTCGGGTCGCACGGCCAACATCGTCAAGGCCGAGGTCGCGGGCAAGGGCACCTTCTACCGCGTCCGCGTTGCGGCCCAGTCGCGCAACGATGCGATCAGCCTTTGCACCAGCTACAAGGCTGCCGGCGGCAACTGCTTCGTATCTCGCTGATTAAATCAAGCCTATCAAAGCCGGCGCCGCCGCGAGGCCGCGCCGGCTTTTCGTTGTGGACGGTTGCGGGCTTTGGCTGGTCCGAGGGCAGGGGTGATTCCCTTTGCTCGCTCAAAGCCTTAAGCTTCCGGGCATGAGCGAATCAAAATCCATGATCCTCGGCTGCGCCGGGAAATCCCTCACAGAGGACGAAATCCATTTCTATCGGGACGAACGTCCCTGGGGCTTCATCCTGTTTGCGCGCAACATCGGCGAGGCCGGGCAGATCCGCGACCTCGTCGCCTCGATGCGCGACTGCATCGGTCGCCCGGACGCTCCGATCTTCATCGACCAGGAAGGCGGCCGGGTGCAGCGCCTGCGCCCGCCGTTGGCGCCGAACTACCCGGCCGGGGGCGCGCTTGGCGCATTGTGGCGCGACGATCGCGAGGCCGGCCGCCGCGCCGCCTGGCTGATGGCGCGGCTGCATGCCTTCGATCTCTCGCGCCTCGGCATCACCGCCGACTGCCTGCCGGTGCTCGATGTGCCCGTCGAAGGCGCCAGCGACGTCATCGGCGCGCGCGCCTATGGCAAGGAGCCCAACGCCGCGATCGAGCTTGGCCGGGCCTCGGCCGAGGGGCTGATGTCGGGCGGCGTGCTGCCGGTGATGAAGCATATTCCCGGCCACGGCCGCGCCTTTGCCGACACGCATTTCGCGCTGCCGACCGTCGATACGCCGCTCGAGGAACTCAGACGGCATGATTTTGCCCCGTTCAAGGCGTTGAACGAGCTGCCGATGGCGATGACGGCGCATGTCGTCTACGGCGCGGTCGACCCCGACAATCCGGCGACGACGTCCGCCAAAGTTGTCGATCAGGTGATCCGCGGCGAGATCGGCTTCGACGGGCTGCTGATGAGCGACGACACGTCGATGAAGGCACTTTCTGGGGATTTCCCGACAAAGGCGGCCTCGATCCTTGCGGCCGGCTGCGATCTCGTCCTTCACTGCAACGGCGTTTTCGAGGAGATGTCGGGGATCGCGTCGCGCACGACGGCGCTGTCAGGCAAGTCCTTGCAGCGCGCCGAGCGGGCGCTGACCTATATAAAGGATCGCGACGTCGCCGATGAAACGGCCATACGCGCAGAATTCGCCACCTATTTCGAAGCGGTGGCCTGAACCGAAGGGACGAAAGGCAAGTGGCGGAGACATTGGAAGGCAAGGCCGCGAAGGCCGCACCGATGGACCGCTTGTGGGCCGAGAACGACGATTCACGCCTGACCGGCGACCCGTCGCTGGTCGTCGACGTGGCGGGTTTCGAAGGCCCGCTCGATCTTCTTTTGCATCTTGCCCGCAACCAGAAGGTCGATCTGGCGCGCATTTCTATCCTGGCGCTTGCGGAGCAATATCTGGCCTTCGTCGAAAAAGTGCGGGCGCTGAGGCTGGAGCTTGCCGCCGACTATCTGGTGATGGCGGCGTGGCTGGCTTTCCTGAAGTCGAAGCTCTTGATCCCGAAACAGCCGGGCGAGGAGGGCGAAAGCGGCGAGGAACTGGCGGCAGTGCTGCAATTCCGGCTGAAGCGCCTTGAAGCCATGCGCGACGCCTCGGCGCGGCTGGTGAACCGCAACCGCCTTGGCCGCGACGTCTTTGCGCGCGGCATGCCGGAAATGGTCATTGTCGAGAAGCGCAACAGCTTTTCGGCTTCGCTCTACGATCTGCTCACCGCCTATGCGCAGCAGCGCCAGCGGCAGGCGATCAACAATGTGACGATCGCCCGGCGCGCCGTGTGGTCGCTCAAGGATGCGCGCGAGGTGCTGGCGCGGCTGATCGGCTCGGTCGGCGACTGGACGACGCTGGACAGCTTCCTGATCGAATATCTGGCGGCGCCGGAAGAGAAGCGCACGGCGATGGCCAGTTCCTTCGCGGCGACGCTCGAGATGGTGCGCGAGGGCAAATTGGAAGTGCGGCAGGACCAGGTGTTCGCGCCGATCTATCTGCGCGGCCGCGCAGAAGGGGTAAGGGCAGTCGAGGTGGTATCATGAGCGAACGCGCCAACGCTTCGGTCATCCCGTTCAAGGTCGAGGACGAACCGGAAGACGAGATGGCCGAGCAGGGTTCCATCGAAAACCCGGCCGAGCGGCTGCAATTGTCGGAAGCCGTGCGCATGGCCGAGGCGATCATTTTCGCCAGTGCCGAGCCGGTCAGCGAGAAGCAGCTTGCCGCGCGCCTGCCGGAAGGCGTCAACATTGCCGCCGCAATGGTGGACCTGCAGGAAATCTATGCCAAGCGCGGCGTCAACCTGGTACGGGTCGGCGATGCCTGGGCTTTCCGCACCGCCGGCGACCTGGCTTTCCTGATGAGCCGGGACTCCGTGCAGCAAAGGAAGCTCTCGCGCGCGGCGCTCGAAGTGCTGGCGATCATCGCCTATCACCAGCCGGTGACGCGCGCCGAGATCGAGGACATCAGGGGCGTCGAAACGTCGAAGGGCACGCTCGACACGCTGCTGGAAACGGAGTGGGTCAGGATGCGCGGCCGCCGCCGCACGCCCGGACGGCCGGTGACCTACGGCACCACGGACGCTTTCCTCGATCATTTCGCGCTGGAGGAGATCCGCGATCTGCCCGGCATGGAAGAGCTGAAGGGCGCTGGCCTGCTCTCGACGCGCATGCCGGCGAATTTCTCGATGCCGGTGCCGCCGGCCGATCCGGACGCGCTCGCCGAAGACGAGGATGCGCTGACCGATATCGACCTCGAGGAGCTCGGGCTGCTGACGCCGCGCGTCACCGACGAGTGATCATCAAATCGCCTCGAATGGTCTATTAGCAGAGGCTGCGCGGATTCGTAGCAAGCCGCTCACGCCGAAAGTGCGTGACATCCGCTAGCCATTTTATCAACTTCGTAGCGGTTGTGTTTGAATCCCCGAGCGAAAACGCATAGATCATCGCCGAGGGAAACCATTCGAGAGAGATTGTTATGGGTTCATTTTCGATTTGGCACTGGATGATCGTGCTGGTCATCGTGCTTCTGGTGTTCGGCCGCGGCAAGATCCCGGAACTGATGGGCGACATGGCCAAGGGCATCAAGAGCTTCAAGAAGGGCATGGCCGACGACGACGCCGACGACAAGCGTACCGTCGAACATCGCGCTGACGAGACTGTTTCGCCGGCCAAGGAAAAGGTCAGCAAGAGCTGATCTTGGTTGTTGCTTTGAGCATGCCGTAGTCCCAAAACCGCTTCGCATTTTTGGGCGGCAGGCACCCGTCGGAATAGATTGTCATGTTCGAAGTCGGTTGGAGCGAGCTGCTGGTGATCGCGGTCGTCATGATCGTGGTCGTCGGGCCTAAGGATTTGCCCAACATGCTGCGCACCTTCGGCCGCACCGCGGCGAAATTGCGCGCCATGGCCGGCGACTTCCAGAAGCAGTTCAACGAAGCGCTGAAGGAAGCCGAGCTCGACGATGTGAAGAGCTCGATCGATAGTCTTCGCGGCCTCAATCCGATGAACGAGGTGCGCAAGCAGCTCAATCCGTTCGAGCAGGCCGCGGCCGATGTGCGCGCCGGGGTCGATACGATGATGAAGCCCAAGCCGGCCGCCGATCCGGCGGCGCCGGCAGCGGAAACGCCGCAGGCCGTCGAGCCGCTCAAGAACGGTGCGACGGACCTGCCCGGCGTCGGTGGACCCGAGGCTGCCTCTGCCGCTCCAGCCTTCCCGGCCATGACCGACGCCTCCGTCACCGCACCGGGTTCGGACACCGCCGTGCCGGCCAAACCGGCGAAAAAGGCGGTGACCGCCAAGGCAAGGACCGCCGGCGCAGCGGCAAAAATGGCAGCGGCATCAAAGCCGTCGGCAGCGAAAGCGCCGGCCAAATCCTCGCCGGCTGCGGCTAAAGCCGCCGCGCCCGCCAGCAAGGTAGCGCCCAAGACTGAGACAAAACCTGCCGCGGCGAAGAAGCTGGTCGCGAAGAAGGCAACCGACGGCAAGAAGATGACGGGCGGGACCAAGTGAGCGTTTCGGACAAGGAAAAGGAAGAAATCGAGAAATCGTCCGCGCCGCTGATCGAGCATCTCATCGAGCTGCGCCGCCGCCTGATCTGGTCGCTGGGCGGCTTCTTCGTCGCCTTTCTCGTCTGCTTCTTCTTCGCCAAACGCCTGTTCAACCTTCTGGTCGTCCCCTTCAAATGGGCCACACAGTGGGCAGGGCTCGACCCGCATAAGGTCGAGCTGATCTATACCGCGCCGCAGGAGTTCTTCTTCACCCAGGTGAAGCTTGCCATGTTCGGCGGCATGGTGATCGCCTTCCCGCTGATCGCCACTCAGATCTACAAGTTCATCGCGCCCGGCCTCTACAAGAACGAGCGTAGCGCCTTCCTGCCGTTCCTGATCGCATCGCCCATCCTGTTCCTGATGGGCGCTTCGCTGGTCTATTTCTTCTTCACCCCGATGGTCATGTGGTTCTTCCTGGCCATGCAGCAGACCGGCACCAACGACCAGGTGCAGATTTCGCTGCTACCGAAGGTGTCGGAATATCTCAGCCTGATCATGACGCTGATCTTCTCCTTCGGCCTAGTGTTCCAGCTGCCGGTGGTGACCAGCCTTTTGACCCGCGTCGGCATATTGTCGTCGCAGGCGCTGGCCGAGAAGCGCAAATGGGCGATCGTCCTTTCCTTCGTCGTTGCGGCCGTGCTGACGCCGCCCGATCCGATGAGCCAGTGCGGCCTCGCCATCCCGACCATCATTCTCTACGAGGTCGCCATCTGGTCCTCGCGTATGATCGAGCGCAGCCAGGCGCGCGACCGCCTGGCGCGCGAGCAGGCGGAGGCGGGGAGCTCTGCCGCCAGCAACACGCCGGATGCGCCGTCGGCGTAAGTCGCCCGACACAGGGATTTTGAAGGCTGCCGTTTGTCTTGGTGCAGGATTCTCCGTTCATGTCCGTGAAATCAGCCCAAACGCCGGGATTGGTTGAAGCCGCCCCAACGTCGTCATTCTATGGCGAAGCAAGGAGCGAAGCGACGCGGCGCAGACCATAGAATCCATGCCGCGACTTGG
>NZ_VFWS01000137.1:0-13657 GCF_006443065.1 Mesorhizobium sp. B1-1-5
GTCACGGAATGGATTCTATGGTCTGCGCGCGTCGCTTCGCTCCTTGCTCCGCCATAGAATGACGACGCGACAGGGCGGCTCCGAGGTTGGCGAAAGCGCCTGAACTTCGTCATCCACGGGCGGAGCGGGAGCGTAGCGGACGCGTAGACCCGAGGATCCATTCCGTGACCTTGATCGAAGGGCGCGGCGGAGCAGAATTCTGCACCGTTGCAATGCCTTAGCCTCACCGAATGGATTCTATGGTCTGCGCGCGTCGCTTCGCTCCTTGCTCCGCCATAGAATGACGACGCGACAGGCCGGCCCGAGGTTGGCGAAAGCGCCTGAACTTCGTCATCCACGGGCGGAGCGGGAGCGTAGCGGACGCGTAGACCCGAGGATCCATTCCGTGACCTTGATCGAAGGGCGCGGCGGAGCAGAATTCTGCACCGTTGCAATGCCTTAGCCTCACCGAATGGATTCTATGGTCTGCGCGCGTCGCTTCGCTCCTTGCTCCGCCATAGAATGACGACGCGACAGGCCGGCCCGAGGTTGGCGAAAGCGCCTGAACTTCGTCATCCACGGGCGGAGCGGGAGCGTAGCGGACGCGTAGACCCGAGGATCCATTCCGTGACCTTGATCGAAGAGCGCAGCGGAGCAGAATTCTGCACCGTTGCAACGCTTTGACGTCACGGAATGGATTCTATGGTCTGCGCGCGTCGCTTCGCTCCTTGCTTCGCCATAGAATGACGACCAAATGACACGTGTTGGTGAGAGGCCTATCGCGCCAGCCCAAAAATCGCGCCGCAGTCGAGATGCCTCTCCAGCTCGGCCGCGACCTCATCCAGCGCCTTCTCGACATCCGCGCGATAGTTGATACCGCCTCCCCTGACGCCAAGGCTCTCCAGATAGGCGGCGCGAAACGCGTCGGCGGAGAACAGCCCGTGCAGATATGTGCCGATCACCTTGCCGTCGGCAGAGACCGCGCCATCCTCCGTGCCGTTGAGGATCGTGGAGGGCCGCGCCGTATCGGGGCCGGTGGTTCGGCCAAGATGGATCTCATAGCCCTCGAGCGGCAGGCCGAACTGCACCGAATGCGCGCTTGAATTGCGAACGGTCTTCTCAGGTTCCATCACCGTTTCGATGTCGAACAGGCCAAGGCCTTCGGCCTCGGTGACGCTGCCTTCGATGCCGTCGGGATCGCGCACCATGCGGCCGAGCATCTGGTAGCCGCCGCAGATGCCGACGACATGGCCGCCGCGCTTGCGATGGGCGAGGAGATCGCGATCCCAGCCGTTCTCGCGGAATTTCAGGAGATCGCCGATCGTCGATTTGGAGCCGGGGATGACCACCAGCCCGGCATCTTCCGGCAGCTTCTTGCCCGGCGGCACGAACACCACCTCGACCTGCGGCTCGGCCCTGAGCGGGTCGAGATCGTCGAAATTGGCGATGCGCGCCAGCATCGGCACCGCAACCTTCAGCGCCCGTTTCTCGCCGGAAGCGAGGCGTTCGAGCACCACGGAATCCTCGGACGGCAGCCGCCCGGCCACCTTCAGCCACGGCACGACGCCGAAGCAGCGCCAGCCGGTGAATTTTTCGATCGCACTGATCCCGTCGTCGAACAACGAGACATCGCCGCGGAACTTGTTGATGAGATAGCCGGCGATCATGCGCCGGTCTTCCTCCGGCAGGATCAGGTGCGTGCCGGCCACGGACGCAATCACACCGCCGCGGTCGATGTCGCCGACCAGGATCACCGGCACATTGGCGCGCGTGGCAAAGCCCATATTGGCGATGTCGCGGCTGCGGAGATTGATCTCGGCGGGCGAGCCCGCGCCCTCGACGATGACCAGGTCGGCGCCCTCGGACACCTTCGTCCACGAATCGAGCACCGCGTCCATCAGTCCGGCTTTCAACGCCTGGTAGTCGCGCGCCCGCGCCTCGCCATAGACTTTGCCCTGCACCACCACTTGCGAGCCGATATCGCTCTGTGGCTTGAGCAGCACCGGGTTCATATGGACGGTCGGCCTCACCCCGCAGGCCAGCGCCTGCAGCCATTGCCCGCGGCCGATCTCGCCTTCGCCGGCTTTGTCGTCGCCCGGAATATCGGCGACGGCGGCGTTGTTCGACATATTCTGCGGCTTGAACGGCCGCACCTTCAGCCCGCGATTCTTCGCAGCACGGCAAAGCCCCGCCACCAGCACGGTCTTGCCGACATCCGAGCCGGTGCCCTGCAGCATGATCGCCTTGGCCATCAGCCTCTGCCTCCTGAACCAATGGTCGATTTCTGCGCCAGCGGTCCGCCGCGCCAGAGATAGAGCGCTATCAGCGGTTCCTTGCCTGTGCGCATGGCATGGCTGACATTGGAGGCGTGGTGAATGACCTCGCCGGCGTCGCGCGTATGAAAGTTCCCCTCGCCCATCCGCCATTCCGTGCCGCCGGTCAGTGGAATGTAGATCTCCTCGGCGATATGGTGATGGTCGGGATAGACGATGTCCGGGCCAAGGATCAGCAGGCCGCCGGCGACCTTGTCGTTGACGAAATACCCGCGCGTGCCGAACACTTCCAGCCAGCCGTAATTGTCGACGAAGCTGTGCCCGAAATCGGCGGCGGTATAGGTCTGCCCCCAGCGCAACTCGTCCCGATGGTCGGCAACAAATCGCGTCAATGGCCTGGCGTCGGCCGGTGCAAGCTCGACGAGCCGGTCAAGATAGCGGAGGCAGCCAAGCGCGCGCGGTTCGAGAGAACGCACAGGCATGTCCCAGCCGATGCGCGCGACTTCGTCCGCGACCCGGTCACTGTCGACGCCGGCGAGATAGGCTTGCAATCGCTCCAGCAACTCATCGAAAATTGTTGGCACGCAAGAGCTCCGTTCGTCATTCCATGCACAGCCGGTTCTCAACGGCCCGGGTTGCGCGGCGGCATCATTGGTCTAGATTGAACGGCGCGCAAAGCCAAAAACGACAGGCCAGAAGGCCTGAAACGACAGGGAGCACGCCATGGACGCGGCAGTCGATGCGGGCACTGGCCAATTCGAACTCAACGAGGAACAGCGCGCCATCCAGGAGATGGCCCAGGCTTTCGCGGCGGATCGCGTCGCGCCCAATGCGCTCGACTGGGACAAGGCAAAGCACTTTCCCGCCGATGTGATCCGCGAGACCGGGCCGCTCGGCCTCGGCGGCATCTATGTGCGCGACGATGTCGGCGGCTCGGCGCTTGGGCGGCTCGATGCCGTGCTGATCTTCGAGGCGCTTGCCCACGCCGATCCGGCCTTCTCATCCTTCATTTCCATCCACAACATGGCGGCCTCGATGATCGACCGCTTCGGCTCAGACGAGCAGCGCCAGCGCTTCCTGCCGAAACTGACCTCCATGGAGTGGCTCGCGAGCTATTGCCTGACCGAGCCCGGTTCAGGCTCGGATGCGGCCGCGCTGAAGACGCGCGCGGTAAAGAGCGGCGGCGACTATGTCTTGAACGGCGCCAAGCAGTTCATCTCCGGCGCCGGCGACAGTGACATCTATGTCGTGATGGCGCGCACCGGCAGCGACGGCCCGAAAGGTATTTCGACCTTCGTCGTGCCCAAGGATGCGCCGGGGCTGTCCTTCGGCGCCAACGAGCACAAGATGGGCTGGCACATGCAGTCGACCCGCCAGGTCATCTTCGAGGATTGCAAGGTGCCGGCCGACAACCTGCTTGCCGCGGAAGGCGCCGGCTTCGGCATCGCCATGGCCGGGCTCGACGGCGGACGGCTCAACATCGCCGCCTGTTCGCTTGGCGGCGCGCAATCGGCGCTCGACAAGGCGTTAGCCTACACCGCCGAGCGCAAGGCCTTCGGCTCCAAGATCAACCAGTTCCAGGCGCTGCAGTTCAGGCTGGCCGACATGGAGACGGAGCTGCAGGCGGCCCGCATCTTCCTCTACGCCGCCGCCTCGAAGCTCGACCGCAAGGCGCCGGATGCCGGCAAATGGTCCGCGATGGCCAAGCGCTTCGTTACCGATATCGGCTTCGACATCGCCAATCAGGCGCTGCAATTGCACGGCGGCTACGGTTATCTGCACGATTACGGCATCGAGAAGCTGGTCCGCGACCTGCGCGTCCACCAGATCCTCGAAGGCACGAACGAGATCATGCGTGTCATCATCGCGCGGACGTTGATTGGGCGCTGACGCAAAATCGGGAGAAAACGATGGCAACCATCGCCTTCATTGGTCTCGGCAACATGGGTAATCCGATGGCTGCCAATCTGGTAAAGGCTGGCCATTCGGTGTTGGGCTTCGACCTTGTGCCCGACAACCTGACCGTCGCGAAGGAGCATGGCGTTACCGTCATGGCGAATGCCGTCGCCGCGGTGAAGGACGCCGACGTCGTCATCACCATGCTGCCAGCCGGCAAGCATGTGCTGTCGGTCTATGAGGACATTGCGCCCAAGGCGAAGAAAGGCGGGCTGTTCATCGATTCCTCGACCATCGATGTCGAATCGGCTCGCAAGGCGCATGCCATTGCCGCGAAGCATGGTCACCCGTCGATCGACGCACCCGTTTCCGGCGGCACCGGCGGCGCCACGGCCGGCACCCTCACCTTCATGGCCGGTGGCTCGGATCAGGCGTTTGCCGCCGCCGAGCCGATCCTGAAGCCGATGGCCGGGCGCGTCGTTCATTGCGGCGGCGACGGCGCCGGACAGGCCGCCAAGATCTGCAACAACATGATTCTCGGCATCTCGATGATCGGCGTCGCCGAAGCGTTCGTGCTGGCCGAAAAGCTCGGCCTGTCGCACCAGGCGCTGTACGATGTCGCCTCGACCTCGTCGGGCCAATGCTGGTCGCTCACCACCTATTGCCCGGTGCCCGGCCCCGTTCCGGCCTCGCCGGCCAACCGCGACTACAAGCCGGGCTTTGCCGCCGCCCTGATGCTGAAGGACCTGAAATTGTCGCAGGAAGCCGCACAGAACGCGGGCGCCGCGACCCCGCTCGGCGCCGAAGCCACGCAGCTCTACGCCTTGTTCAATGCGCAAGGCCACGCCGGCGCCGATTTTTCCGGCATTATTAATTTCCTACGCGGAAATCCGGCATAAGCCGCTGATTTTCAAAGATTCTTTCCACAATTTGCCGGTGCGAAGCCGGCAAATTTAGATTTGCTTAAGGTCTCGCTAACGCACCGGTAACGATGTGCCTTTAAAACGGACTGCGAGGCGGACATCGCGTCTGCCCGGCGCTCCGGATCAGGTCTCGCGTACCGGAGCCCGTAAATTTCGCAAGTATTCTCGTAGCGAAATGCCATGTGTATCTGGCAAAGCCGCGTTCCCGCAGGGACGCGGTTTTTGCGTTTTAGAACGTCGCCAACTTCGTCATTCCAGGGCGCAGCAGGAGCGAAGCTCCGTCGCGAAGACCCTGGAATCCATGCCGTGACTTCGAAGCGCTGCAACGGCGCAGAGTTCTGCTCCGCTGCACCCCTCGGCGGAGGTCACGGAATGGATTCTATGGTCTGCGCGCGTCGCTTCGCTCCTTGCTCCGCCATAAAATGACGACTGGCTGCGTTTCGCCTCGTCAGCGCTTGCGCAAATCGGCATCCGCGAGATCGAGCGCCCTGGCGATGCGCTCGCAAGCCATGTCGATCGTGTCGCGCGTCCAGATCAGCGGCGGCGACAGGATCATCGTGTCGCCGGTGGCCCGCAGCATCATGCCCTGCGCGATCGCGTGGTCGCGCACGACGACCGCCGCACTTCCCGACGGCAAATAGCGTTCCTTGGTCGCCTTGTCCTTGACGATCTCGATCGCGCCCATCAGGCCGATCGAGCGCACCTCGCCGACCAGTCTGTGTCCGGCGATCTGCTCCTGCAGCGCCTGCGCGAAATAGGGACCGGTGTCGTTCTTGACGCGCTCGACCAAGCCTTCCTTCTCGATGATCTCAAGGTTCTTGAGCGCCACCGCGCAAGCCACCGGATGACCGGAATAGGTGTAGCCGTGGTAGAACTCGCCGCCTTTCTCGACCAGCGTCTTGGCGATGCGGTCGCCGACCAGCAGCGCCGACAGCGGCTGGTAGCCCGAGGTCAGCGCCTTGGCGGTGGTAATGGTGTCGGGCTCGATCCCGAAAGTCTGCGCCGCGAACCATTCGCCGGTGCGACCATAGCCGGTGATCACCTCGTCCAGCATCAACAGCACGTCGTATTTGCGGCAGATGCGCTCAACTTCCGGCCAGTAGCTCATCGGCGGGATCTTCACCCCGCCTGCGCCCATCACCGGCTCGCCGATGAAGGCGGCGACCTTGTCGGCACCGGCTTCGAGGATCGCGTCCTCGACCGCCTTCGCCGCGCGGATGCCGAAATCATGGTCGCTTTCGCCGGGCAACGCGAGCTCATAGGCATAGGGCATCATCACATGGACGATGTTGGGCACCGCGCCGCCGAGCTGCTTGTGCATCGGCTCCATGCCGCCGAGCGACGTGCCGGCGACCGTCGAGCCGTGATAGGCCGACTTGCGCGAGATGACGCGATTCTTCTCGGGCTTGCCTTCAAGCGCCCAGTAGTGGCGCACGAGCCTGAGCGCCGTGTCGTTGGCCTCCGACCCGGACGAACCGTAGAAAACCTGGCTGACATGCGTCGGCGCCAGCTCCGCCAGCTTCTTCGACAACAGCACCGGCGTCGGCGTCGAGCATTTGAAGAAGGAGTTGTAGTAAGGCAGCTCCTTCATCTGTGCGTAGGCCGCCTCGGCCAGCTCGTCGCGGCCATAGCCGACATTGACGCACCAGAGGCCCGCCATGCCGTCGAGGATTTCGGTGCCGTCGGCATCGTAGATGAACGGGCCGTTGGCATGGGTGATGATGCGCGAGCCCGTCTCGCGCAGCTCCTTATGATCGGTGAAGGGATGCAGGTGATGCGCGGCATCGATCTGCTGAAGCTGCTTCAGCGAATAATTCTGATAGGTCATGGATTTGATCTTTCCTCTTGAATCAATCCGGCAGCGGCCGGGGCGGATTCGTCAGAGGAAGGCAGGCGGCGAATAGCCGATACGGGCGCACAGCCGCAACAGCTCGGCGCGCAGCGTGCGCGGTGACGGCGTCACCGCGACCCCGAAGGCGCCAGAAGTGCTGAAGCGGATCATGGCGGCAGCTTATGCCGTCTGAGGCCTAGAATTCAAGCTGTTCCGGTTAGCGCCCGCTGCAGGAATATGTAGCGCATCGCCGTCTGTGCCGCCTGCGGCCGGCGGTCGCCGCGCCCGCCATGGCCGCCTTCGGTCTCCTCGAAGAACAGCGTCCGGCCGTGGCCTGCCTCCTGCAGCCGCGCCGCCATCTTGCGCGCATGTCCCGGATGGACGCGGTCGTCGGCGGTGGACGTCATCAACAGCACTGGCGGATAAGCGGCATCGGCCGCGACATGCTGGTAGGGCGAATAGGCGCCGAGCCAGGCCGCCTCCTCCGGCTTCGACGGGTCGCCATATTCGGCGATCCACGAGGCGCCGGGGGGCAGGTCGGTGTAGCGCAGCATGTCGAGCAGCGGCACGTCGATGATGACGGCGCCGAACAGCTCCGGTCGTTGCGTCAGCGACGTGCCGGTGAGCAGGCCGCCATTGGAGCCGCCCTGGATGCCGAGTTGCGCCGCCGTGGTGATGCCGCGCCGGACCACGTCCTCGGCCACGGCCGCGAAATCGTCGAAAGCGTTCTGGCGCTTGCCCTTCAGCGCCGCCTGGTGCCAGGCCGGACCAAACTCGCCGCCGCCGCGGATGTTGGCCTGGACATAGGCGTTGCCCCTGTCCAGCCAGAGCTTGCCGCGAATGCCGGCATAGCCGGGCAGCAGCGGCACTTCGAAGCCGCCATAGCCGTAGAGCAGCGTCGGCACCGGTCCGTTCTGGTCGCGCCGCCGCACCACGAAATACGGTATCATCGTGCCGTCCTTCGAGCGCGCCTGGAACTGCTCCGAGATATAAGGCGAGGCGTCGAAGCGGGCCGGCTGCGACTTCACCGTTTGAAGCGTCTCGCCATTGTCGTCCGACCAGATGATCGAGCTCGGCGTCAGGAAATCGGTGAAGGAGAAGGAGACGCTCAAGCCAAAATGCTCGACATGGCTGATGCCGACATTGCCGTTGTCGGGCAGCGTTATCCGCTTCAGCGACCAGCCTTCTGCGGCGCGGTCGCAGGCTATGATCTTGCCGCGCACATTGTCCATCAGGTTGATGAACAGCCGGTCCTGCGTCCTGGCGAGGCCGGCGATCGAAACGCGGTGCGCCGGCTCGAGCACGGTCTGGAACGGCCCGAAGGCACCACTCTCGATCCAGCGATCGAAATCGACCGAATAGAGCCCATCGGGCAGGCAGCGCGTGCCGTCCGGCGCCGTCCAGGGGCTGCGCACGCCGAAGATCAGTTGGCCCTTGAAGATCGCCGTGTCGGTGGCGTCGTCGGGCAGCGGGATGCGCCGGTTCTCGCCCGAAGCCAGCCGCAGGAAACTGTGCGAAGTGAAGAAGTCGAGCGTCTTGCCGAGCAGCACGTGCCGCTTGTCGCCGTCATATTCGACGCCGCCGCCGACCGCGAGATGTTGTTTCTCGCCTTCGAGGATCGGCGTGGCGTCCTCAAGCTTGGTGCCGCGCCGCCACAGCTTGATCACGCGCGGATAGCCGGACAGCGTCTTGTCGTCTTCCTCGAAAGCGGCAGAGACGATCACGGTATCCTCATCCAGCCAGGAAAAGCCCGACTTGGAAGCGCGCGCGGAAAAACCGCCGTCGACGAAAGACTTCGTCGCGATATCGAATTCGCGCATCTCGCTGGCATCGCCGCCATCGGGCGACATGTAGAGCAGGCAGCGGTTGAAATCGGGATAGAGCCGGCTCGCCCCGCCGAATACCCACTTCACGCCTTCCTTCGCGGAAAGCTGATCGAAGTCGATGATCGTCTCCCAATCGGGCCTGTCGGTCTTATAGGACGCGACTGTGGTGCGCCGCCAGAGACCCAGCGCATTGGTCTTGTCCTGCCAGAAATTATAGACGTCGCCGGCAAGTGCTGCCCCGACCGGCATATTGTCCTCGGCGGTCATCAGGTCGAGCGCGGTCTCGAACGCGGCCTGATAAGAAGGATCGCCCTGCAGTTCGGCGACCGTCAGCGCATTCTGGCGATGAACCCAGTCCAGCGCTTCCTTGCTGTTGCGATCCTCAAGCCAGAGGTAGGGATCGTCGGCGGCCAATTCGAGCTGGGTTTTGGTCATCGTGCTGGTCATGCAGGTCTCCATCCGGCGGCCCCGCCTACATCGCGTTCGCTGCCTTGATATTCAAGAGCCATTTCGGGACCGATTACAAAACCCGCCGGCGCGTGATCGTCGCCGCCGCCAGCGCGGCGCAAATGGCGCCAAGCGTGACCGGCAGGCCGGCGGCGCCGATGACGTCCATGACGCCGCCGGTGAGCGGCGGCACGACGATGCCGCCAAAACCCCACATCAGCGAGAAGGCGGCATTGCCGGCAACCAGCGCCGAGCCGGTGAAGCGTTCGCCGAGCTCGATGATCGACATCGTGTAGATGCCGTAGGAAACGGCGCCCCAGATAAAGACGCAAGCCCAGATCAGCGGCGTCTCGATCAGCGCCGGCAAAGCCACGCATCCAAGGACGGTCACCGCCACGCAGCCGAACCGCACCAGGCGCGCCGTCAACCTTTCGGCGAGCAGGCCGAGCGGTACCTGCATGGCGATGTTGCCGGCGATCATCACGGAAAGCAGAGCCGACATGCGCGCCTCGGGAATGCCGTGATGCGTCCCGTAGACGGGCAGCAGCGCCAATATCGCCTGCTCGAACCCGGCCGCGACGATCACCGCCGACATAAGCAGCCAGGCCATTGGTATGAAGCCCAGCACCGAAACCTTGTTCTCGGCCTCGTCGACGTTCGGCAGCCGCTTCACCACCACGGCCAGGCAGCCGCCGCAGAAGAGCAAGGCAAGAATGCCGACAAGGAAAGGCGGCCAGCCTTCCGTGCCGACGGCGAGCAGGCAGAGCGGCCCGGCCGCGAAGCCCGCCGAGATGATGGTTGAATAGATACCCATGACGCGACCGCGCCGCGCCGGCGGCGCCAGAGCGATCACCCAGATTTCGCTCAAGACATAGAGCGGGTTGGTCACCACGCCGATCAGGAAGCGCAGCGGGAACCACAGATAGACATTTTGCGTCCAGCCGATCAGCGCCAGCACGAGCGCCGAAAGCGCCGCGCAGGTCAGCGCGGTCCGCCCCGCCCCGAACCGGCGCGCCAATCCCGGGATCAGCGGTGAGGACAGGATGAAGCCGACCGGCGTCATCGCCGCCGACAACCCGATCATTGCCGGCGATACGCCCTGGCGCTGCAGGATAAAGCTGAGCAGCGGATAGGAAAGCCCTTGCGCGATGGCGAAGACAGATACGGTCGCGATCACCCCGGTGATCGCGGCCCACTGCACCGTCTCGTCGCTTTCCGAGCCCGCCAGCGCCATCATTGCCGCTCCAATCTTCGGAGCCTTAGCCGCTACCGGCGACAGCCGTAAGGGCCAACGGCGGCGAAAGCGCATGTTCCAGCCAGTCCCTGTCAGGAGCGCTGGCGCTGCAAGGAACAGCACAAGCGAACGGCACCAGCAACGCATCGAGCCCGACGATGACGGCAGGCAGCCGAGCGGCCGAGCGCCTGCAGCCGGCTCCCCTTCCCTCATGTCGCTTCCCTCGCCCTAGTGGTCGCCGCCTCCTCACCGGCTGCATTGCGGCCAGTCCATTATGCCGGCCAAATTCGCATCCTCACGAGGCTTCTCATGACTGCCGCCCTTCATCCTGCCGAGCCGGCACTGGCAACCGATCGCGCCCGCCGTGGCGGCCGCGCGGGAAAGCGCGCCGGCGGTTCGGCCGCCTTCGAGCAGCCCGCCTTCCGGCAATTGAAGAACCCGCTGACGCCGACCAGGCTGGTGTCCGATGACGAATTGGAAACGATCCACCTCGCCTCGCTGCGCGTGCTGAGGGAAATCGGCGTCGACGTTCTGCACGACGAGGCCCGCCGCATCATGAAGGCGCATGGCGCCGACGTGCGCGAAGGCTCGGAGCGCGTGCGCTTCGACAGCGACATGATCCTCGAGCTTGTCTCGCATTGCCCGTCGGAGTTCACGCTGCATGCCCGCAATCCGGCGCATAATCTGCGCTTCGGCGGCAACAACGTCATCCTGTCGATGATGGCTTCGGCGCCGAACTGCTCCGACCTTGACCGCGGCCGCAGGCCCGGCAACCAGGCCGATTACCGCAACTTCCTGCGCCTGGCGCAAATGCACAACATCCTGCACTGCACCGGCGGCTATCCGGTCGAGCCGATCGACATCCATCCGTCGGTGCGGCACCTGGAATGCATTCGCGACCTCGCCATGCTGACCGACAAGGTCTTCCACATCTATTCGCTCGGCAAGGAACGCAACGTCGACGGCATCGAGATCACCCGCATCGCGCGCGGCATCAGCCGCGAGCAGCTGATGCAGGAACCGTCGGTCTTCACCATCATCAACACCAATTCGCCGCTCAAGCTCGACGTGCCGATGATGGAGGGCATCATCCAGATGTCGAGCATGGGCCAGGCCGTGATCGTCACGCCCTTCACGCTGTCCGGCGCCATGGCGCCAGTCACCGTCGCCGGCGCGCTGGTGCAGCAGAACGCCGAGGCGCTCTCCGGCATCGCCTTCGCACAGATGGTCAAGAAAGGTGCGCCGGTCGGCTATGGCGGCTTCACCTCCAATGTCGACATGAAGTCCGGCGCGCCGGCCTTCGGCACGCCCGAATATATGAAGGCGCAGCTCGTCGGCGGCCAGCTCGCGCGCCGCTATCAAATTCCCTACCGCACCTCCAACACCTGCGCCGCCAACACCGTCGACGCCCAGGCCGCCTATGAAAGCGTGTTCTCGCTGTGGGGCGCGATGCAGGGCGGCGGCAATCTGATGATGCATGGCGCCGGCTGGCTGGAAGGCGGCCTGCGCTGCTCCTACGAAAAGACCATCCTCGACATCGACCTTTTGCAGATGGTGGCTGAATTCCTCACCCCGCTCGACCTCTCGGAGGATGCGCTCGGCTTCGACGCCATCCAGTCGGTCGGCCCGGGCGGGCATTTCTTCGGCACCCAGCACACGCAGCAGCGTTACAAGACCGCCTTCTATTCGCCGATCGTCTCCGACTGGCGCAATTTCGAGACATGGGCCGAGGCAGGTTCGCCGACAGCGCTGGAACGCACCAACAAGATCTGGAAGGAGCGCCTTGCCTCCTACGAGGAGCCCTATATGGATCCGGCCATCCGCGAGGAGCTCAACGACTTCGTCGAGAAACGCCGCGCCGAAGGCGGCGCGCCGACGGATTTCTGATCATCTGTGTTGAGTATGAATAGTCGACCCCCACTCCGTCGAGCTTCGCTCGACACCTCTCCCCCGATCGACGGGGGAGAGGAAAGGCGCGCGGCGATTCCAGTTGGCTCCTTTCCTCTCCCTCCAGAGGGGGGAGAGGTGGCGCCGCGAAGCGGCGACGGAGTGGGGGAAGGCGCTGCTCAAACGCGAAGCCGCCGTAAACAAGGCACAACCAAGCGCGCAAGAAATCTCCGGCAAGCGGGCAATCAAGCGGAAGCATTGCTTTGGCTTGAACTGAAGGCACGCAAGCTCGGCGGCTACCGCTTCACGCGCCAGTTCTCCATCGGGCCATTCTTCGCCGACTTCGCTTGCAGCGAGCGTTGGCTGGTCGTCGAGGTCGATGGATCCCAACACGCCGACAGCTCATATGACCGCCGCCGCGACGACTTCATGCAAGCTCAGGGTTACTCGATCCTGCGCTTCTGGAACCATGACGTCTTGAAACATCGTGGTTCCGTCTGTGAAACCATCCTTGCCGCGCTTGACGGCAGGCTGACCGAAAACATCGCGGCGTCGGATCTCCGCTTTGTCTTCACACCTCGATCCCTCGATTCAGTATTTTCAAACACGGATCTATCTGCATGAAATCCCACGTAAAAGCGGTTGTCATCGGCGGCGGCGTCGTCGGCTGTTCGGTGCTCTATCACCTCGCCAAGGCCGGCTGGACCGATATCATGCTGATCGAGCGCTCGGAGCTGACCTCCGGCTCGTCCTGGCATGCGGCGGGCGGCTTCCATACGCTGAACGGCGACCCGAACGTCGCCAAGCTGCAGGCCTATACGGTCCAGCTCTACAAGGAGATCGAAGAACTCTCCGGCCAGTCCTGCTCGCTGCATCTGACCGGCGGCGTCATGATGGCCGATACGCCCGAGCGCATGGACTTCCTGCGGCTGGCTCACGCCAAGGGCCGCTATCTCGGCATGGATACCGAGCTGATCACGCCCTCGGAAGCCAAGGCGATGTTCCCGCTGATGGACGAGACGAACTTCGTCGGCGCCATGTGGGATCCGGTCGAAGGCCATCTCGACCCATCGGGCACCACCATCGCCTATTCCAAGGCGGCGAAGAAGCTCGGCGCCGAGATCGTGCTGCGCAACCGCGTCGTCGACCTGACGCAGCAGCCGGACGGCACCTGGAACGTCGTCACCGAGCAGGGCACGGTTCATGCCGAGCACGTCGTCAACTGCGGCGGCCTGTGGGCGCGCGAGATCGGCCGCATGGTCGGCGTCGAGCTGCCGGTGCTGGCCATGGAGCACATGTACCTCTTGACCGAACCGTGCCCTGCTCGGTGACGACGTTCCAGGTGCCGTCCGGCTGCTGCG
>NZ_VFWS01000138.1:0-13395 GCF_006443065.1 Mesorhizobium sp. B1-1-5
TTCGGCCAATCTCCAGCGTTTGCGCTTATTTCACGGACATGAACGGAAAACCTTGCACAAGACAAACGGCAATCTTTCAAAATCCCCATGTCGGGGAACTAGGAGCTGCGGATGAACTGGCATCTTCAGGACGCGAAGAACAATTTTTCAAAAGTGGTCCAGCGCGCGCGGACAGAGGGGCCGCAGACCGTGACGCTTCGCGGCGAACGGGCAGCGGTCGTGCTGTCCGCCGAGGACTACGACCGCCTGGCCGGGAAGAAGAAATCGCTCGCCGAATATCTTCTGACCGGCCCCGGCTGGGACGATGAGTTTGATAAGGAAATCACCCGCCGCTCGGATACGATGATCCGGGACGTCGACCTCTGATGTATCTGCTCGATACGAATGTTGTTTCAGACGCGCAAAGGCGACTGCCAAAACCAACCGCCTGGCTGGCTTCGGTTGATCCGACCTCGATCAGTCTCAGTGTGATCACCATTGGTGAGATCGAACGTGGGATCGTCAAGCAGCGCAAGACCGACCCCGATAGAGCAGCCCGGCTTGACGTCTGGCTGCGGGAACTGCGCCGAGACAATACGGACCGCATCCTGGCGATCACGGAAGAGATCGCCCTCGCGTGGGGCCGCATCACGGCGGGACGTACGCGAGGGAACGCCGACACCCTTATTGCAGCGACCGCCCTCGTGCACGACCTGATCCTGGTCACTCGAAACGTCGCTGACTTCGAAGACGTGGGCGTGACGGTCGTCAATCCCTGGGAAGTCTGACGTTTCAAGATCCGCTGATTGGCAACTTCACATCAAGTTGACCACCGCGCTTGCGCCAGAACTTGAAACGAAACGGGCCGTTCCTATTTGCTTGGTGCACATTCACTCCTTTCTCGGGGAATCTCACCATGCGTTATAATCAGCTCGGCAACACCGGCCTGTTCGTTTCCGAACTCTGCCTCGGCACCATGACCTTCGGCGCCGCCGGCGAGAATGCCCAATGGGGCCTGATCGCCAGTCTCGACCAGAAGGGCGTCAACGAGATCGTCGGCCGCTCGATTGCCGCCGGCGTCAATTTCTTCGACACGGCGGATGTCTATTCCTTCGGCCAGTCAGAGCAGCTGCTGGGACAGTCGCTCAAGGATCTCGGCGTGAAACGTTCGGACGTTATCATCGCCACCAAGGTGCATGGCGTCATGGGCAGCGGACCCAACGAGCGCGGCTCCTCGCGCGGCCACATCATGGACTCGGTCGACGGCAGTCTGAAGCGGCTGCAGCTCGACCATATCGATCTATACCAGCTCCACGGCACCGACACGGTGATGCCGATCGACGAGACGCTGCGCGCGCTCGAAGATCTCGTCGCCAGCGGCAAGGTCCGCTATGTCGGCGTCTCCAACTGGCAGGCCTGGCGTGTCGCCAAGGCGCTGGGCATAGCGGAGCGCAAGGGCTTCGCCCGTTTCGAGACCATCCAGTCCTACTACTCGATCGCCGGCCGCGATCTCGAGCGCGAGATCGTGCCGCTGATCAACGAGGAAAAGCTTGGCCTGATGGTCTGGTCGCCGATGGCCGGCGGCCTGCTTTCCGGCAAATACGGCCCCGGCGCACCCGGCAATGGCGAGGGCCGCCGCGCTTCCTTCAACTTCCCGCCGGTCAATGAGGACCGCGCCTGGGCCGCGGTTGCGGTCATGCGCGAGGTCGCCAGGAAGCACGATGTCAGCGTCGCCACGGTGGCATTGGGCTATGTGCTGGCAAAACCCTTTGTCATGAGCGTCCTCATCGGCGCCAGTCGCATGGACCAGCTCGAGCAGAACCTCGCCGCAACCGGCTTGAAGCTCGACGCCGACGACCTCGCCAGGCTCGATGAGGTAAGCGCGCTGCCCGCCGAATATCCCGGCTGGATGCTGGAGCGGCAAGGCGCCGGCCGGCGCCCCGCGCCTTTCGTGCCGAAGGCGTAATTCCGTTCGGGCAGACAGGTCGGAGCCGCGTGCCATTGGCGCGCGGCTCTTTCCTCATTCAGAGACGAACGGTTTCCGCGAGAAAATCGAGGAAGGCTCGGACGCGGGCCGGCAGATGCTTGCCCTGGCCAACATAGACGGCATGTGTCGGCTCCTCGTCGCCGGGATTGAACTCCTCAAGCAACGGCACGAGCAGCCCGGCGGCGATGTCGGGTTCGACATGCCAGCGCGCCAGCCGCGCTATGCCGGCTCCTGCCAGCGTCGTTCGCCGCATCGCTTCGCCATCGGTCAGCGACATGTTTCCGACTATCGGCATGATGATCGACTTGCCCGTCGCATCGACAAAGGGCCAGCCCTCGATATGCCTGGCGAAGCCGAAGGCCAGCATGTTGTGGCGAGCGAGGTCGGACAATGCGCGTGGCCTGCCGCGCGATGCCAGATACGCGGGCGACGCGACCAGGACCATCCGGCTCTGGCCGAGCTTGCGCGCAACCAGGCGTGACTCTCGCAGCGGTCCGGCGCGGATAGCGACATCGGCGCGCTCTTCCAGAAGGTCGATGACACTGTCGGTCAGCACGGCTTCGACGAAAATCTCGGGATAATTTTCCAGGAAGCGCGGCAAGAGCGGCATCAGCCGGTGCTGGCCGAACGGCACATAGGAGTTGACCCTCAGCCTGCCGCGCGGCGCCGCGCCCGCCGCCGCTTCGCGCTCGGCCGCGTCGAGATCGGCGAGGATGCGCAGGCCGCTGTCATGGAAGGCCGCCCCTTCCGGCGTCAGCTGCAGCTTGCGCGTCGAGCGGCTGATGAGGCGCGCGCCAAGCCGCGCCTCCAGCCGCGCGATCAGCTTGCTCACCGCCGACGGCGTCATGCGCAGCGCCCGCGCCGCGGCGGAAAAGCTGCCCGCCTCGACCACGCGGACGAACACTTCGATCTCGCCGGAGCGGTTGATCTCGGGTCTCGCCATTCGTGAATCTATTTCACAGAAAATATGCCTGATGCAAGACTGGTTCACAGCTTGGGGGATCACGATCTTGCGTGTCGGGGCGCGGGACTGAGCGTCCCTTTCCTGATCAACCGGACCGCAGCCATGCCCCTTGCTCTTTATGCCCTCACCGCCGGCGCCTTCGGCATCGGCGTCACCGAATTCGTCA
Source organism: Mesorhizobium sp. B1-1-5 (assembly GCF_006443065.1). Lineage (NCBI taxonomy): Bacteria > Pseudomonadati > Pseudomonadota > Alphaproteobacteria > Hyphomicrobiales > Phyllobacteriaceae > Mesorhizobium > Mesorhizobium sp. B1-1-5. Next base: position 3,097 of record NZ_VFWS01000138.1, read on the forward strand.
TCATGGGCCTGCTGCTCGATGTCAGCGCCGATCTCGGCGTCTCGATCTCGGCCGCGGGCCTGCTCATTACCGGCTATGCGCTGGGCGTCGTCGTCGGCGCGCCGCTGCTTGGCGCTTTGACCGGACGCCTGCCGCGCAAGACCTTGCTGCTTGCCTTGATGGTGGTCTTCACCGTCGGCAACCTTGCCTGCGCGCTGGCGCCCGACTACTGGACGCTGATGGCGGCCCGTGTGCTGACCGCCTTCGCCCATGCCTCCTTCTTCGGTGTCGGCTCCGTCGTGGCCACCAGCCTTGTCGCGCCCAACCGGAAGGCCTCGGCCATCGCGCTGATGTTCACCGGCCTTACCGTCGCCAACATTCTCGGCGTACCCTTCGGCACGTGGCTCGGCCAGGTCTATGGCTGGCGTTCGAGCTTCCTGGCCGTCACGCTTGTCGGCGTCATCGCCTTTGCCGTGATCGCGCTGCTGGTGCCGCGCGACGAGCCCGCAACCATGGAGGAAGAAGAGACCTCCGAAGGCACGCTCGCCGTGCTCGGCCGCCGGCCGGTGCTGCTCGGCCTTTTGACCACGGTGCTGAGCTGGGTCGGCGTCTTTGCGGCCTTCACCTATCTGGCGCCCATCCTCACCCGCGTCACCGGCTTTTCCGAGGCAGCTGTCTCGCCGATCCTGCTGGTCTTCGGCGGTGGGCTGGTGGCGGGCAATCTGCTCGGCGGGCGCCTTGCCGACCGCCATCTGGTGCCGACCGTCATCGGTACGCTGGTCGCACTGTCGGCGATGCTGTTCGTCATGGCCGCTGCGATCCACCAGCCCATTGCGGCGATCGTGGCCGTCGGTCTGCTCGGTGCCGCCGCCTTCGCCACCGTCGCGCCGCTGCAGATGTGGGTGCTGGAGAAGGCCGAGGGCGCAGGCCAGGGCCTGGCCTCCTCCTTCAACATCGCCGCCTTCAACCTCGGCAACGCCATCGGCGCCTGGCTTGGCGGCTTCGTTATCGACCACGGCCCCGGCCTCGGCGCCGTCCCTCTCGTTGCCGGCCTGGTGCCGCTCGCCGCGCTCGGCGTCGTGCTCATGGCGCTGCGCCTCGAACGCGGCCGGGCGATCGGCAAACCGGTCACGGCGCAGTGTTGATCGGCTGAACTCCGCCTTCGACGTCCCCAAGGAGAAAAATCATGGAATATAGATCTCTCGGCGCCTCCGGCCTGAAAGTGCCCGCCCTTTCCTTTGGCGCCGGCACTTTCGGTGGCTCCGGCCCGCTGTTCGGCCACTGGGGCAATAGCGACGCGAAAGAAGCGCGCCGGCTGGTCGACATCTGCCTGGAAGCCGGCGTCAACCTCTTCGACACGGCCGATGTCTATTCGAACGGCGCCTCCGAGGGGGTGCTGGGCGAGGCCATCAAGGGCCGCCGCGACGCAGTGCTGATCTCGACCAAGACCGCGCTGCCGATGGGCGATGGCCCGGCCGACTGGGGCTCGTCCCGCTCGCGCCTGATCCGCTCCGTCGACGCGGCGCTGAAGCGCCTCGGCACCGATTATATCGACTTGCTTCAGCTCCACGCCTTCGACGCCTCGACGCCGATCGAGGAGGTGCTGTCGACGCTGGATCACCTCGTGCGATCCGGCAAGCTGCGCTATGTCGGCGTCTCCAACTTCTCCGGCTGGCAGGTGATGAAGTCGCTCGGCCTGGCGGAAGGGCACGGCTACCCGCGCTACGTCGCGCATCAGGTCTATTATTCGCTGGTCGGCCGCGACTATGAATGGGAGCTGATGCCGCTCGGCCTCGATCAGGGCGTCGGCGCCTTGGTATGGAGCCCGCTCGGCTGGGGCCGGCTCACCGGCAAGATCCGCCGCGGAAAACCCTTGCCGGAAAAGAGCCGGCTGCACGGCACCGCCGATTTCGGCCCGCCGGTCGAGGACGAGCAGCTTTTCAAGGTGATCGATGCGTTGGAGGCGGTCGCCGCCGAGACCGGCAAGACCGTGCCGCAAATCGCCATCAACTGGCTCCTGCGGCGGCCGACCGTGGCATCGGTGATCATCGGCGCGCGCAACGAGGAGCAGCTCCGCCAGAATCTCGGCGCCGTAGGCTGGGAGCTGACGCCGACGCAGATCAAGGCGCTCGATGAAGCAAGCGCGGTGACGGCGCCTTATCCGTACTTCCCTTATCGCCGCCAGGAAGGTTTCGCCCGGCTGAACCCGCCGGCGGTGTAACTAAGTCGCGGCCGTCCATATCCAGGGCGATCATGAAACTTATGCGATTAGCCGCACCCTTGCGAGCTTCGTCATCCATGGGCGGAGCAGCCGCGCGCTTCGCTCCTTGCTTCGCCGTGGATGACGAAGCGAGGGGCGTTTCCGCCAAACACTCTGCGCCGCCTCAGTGCACCAGAAACTCCCCATCCAGCTTCCGCCACTCGTTCGGCGCGATCAGCTTGTGATGCGTATAGGTGACCGAATGCAGCGGGCCGTCGAGCTTGGTCTTCCAGAACTCGATGAAGCGGATCAGCACCGGGAATTCCGGAGCTAGGTCGTAGTCCTGCCAGACATAGCTCTGCAGCAGATGCGGATGGTCCGGGAAGTGGTAGAGAATCTTGGCCGTGGTCAGCCCATAGCCCCTGAGCATCAGGTCCATTTCGGAATGGTCATGCATCGCAGCCCCTTACGGTCGATCTCCTTTCCTCCCAACGCCGGATTCTGCGCCCGGTTGCTTAACTGTCTATTGATTTTCGCATACCAGACCCGAGTTTTCCATCGAAAAAACAGTTGGTTAGCAGCCTTTGAACGCGAGTGCTGACAGCGCTTCGGCATGCCCCTGCGTCATCCCGCCACGCGAATCCAACGTCTAATGTTGCCGTCGCCGCGGAACTGTTAATAATGCCCGCGAATTCGCGGCCGCTTCGCCGCGATGCCGCCGGCGGCTTCGCGGCCGCTTCGCCGCGATGCCGCCGGCGGCGCAAGCCGGTGGATGGTTCGGGAGGAAAGCAAAGAAATGTCCGATGTGCATGTCCACCGCGTCCAGCCGGCGTGGAAGAAGAACGCGTTGATCGACAACGACACCTATCTCAAATGGTATGCCGACAGCGTGAAAAATCCGGATAAGTTCTGGGGCAAGCACGGCAAGCGCATCGATTGGTTCAAGCCTTTCACCAAGGTCAAGAACGCTTCCTTCAACGGCAACGTCTCGATCAAGTGGTACGAGGACGGCCAGACCAATGTCTCCTACAATTGCATCGACCGGCATTTGAAGAAGCGCGGCGACCAGACCGCCATCATCTGGGAAGGCGATAACCCTTACGACGATCGCAAGGTCACCTATAACGAGCTCTACGCACATGTCTGCCGCTTCGCCAACGTGCTGAAAAAGCACGGCGTCAAGAAGGGCGACCGCGTCACCATCTACATGCCGATGATCCCGGAAGCGGCCTATGCCATGCTCGCCTGCACGCGTATCGGCGCGATCCACTCGGTCGTGTTCGGCGGCTTCTCGCCCGATGCGCTGGCCGGCCGTATCGACGACTGCAAATCGACCATCGTAATCACCACTGACGAGGGCCTGCGCGGCGGCAAGCCGATCCCGCTCAAGGACAACACCGACAAGGCGATCGACGTCGCCGCCAAGGCCGGCACCAAGGTCGAGAAGGTGGTGGTGGTTCGCCGCACCGGCGGCAAGACCGGCTGGGTGCCGGGACGCGATGTCTGGTACCACGAGGAGGCGCAGACCGTTAAGGCCGACTGCAAGCCGGAAAAGATGAAGGCGGAAGACCCGCTTTTCATCCTCTACACCTCCGGCTCGACCGGCAAGCCGAAGGGCGTGCTGCACACCACCGCCGGCTATCTCGTCTATGTCTCGATGACGCACCAATATGTCTTCGATTACCATGATGGCGACATCTACTGGTGCACGGCCGATGTCGGCTGGGTCACCGGCCACAGCTACATCGTCTACGGGCCTCTGGCCAACGGCGCCACGACGCTGATGTTCGAAGGCGTGCCGAACTATCCCTCGCAGTCGCGCTTCTGGGAGGTGATCGACAAGCACAAGGTCAACATCTTCTACACCGCGCCGACGGCACTGCGCGCGCTGATGGGCGCCGGCGACAGCCATGTGAAGAAGACCTCGCGCAAGTCGCTGCGCGTGCTGGGCACGGTCGGCGAGCCGATCAATCCGGAAGCCTGGGAGTGGTATTACAACGTCGTCGGCAACGCCAAGGTGCCGATCGTCGACACCTGGTGGCAGACCGAGACCGGCGGCATCATGATCACCCCGCTGCCCGGCGCCACCGACCTTAAGGCCGGCTCCGCCACGCGGCCCTTCTTCGGCGTCCAGCCGCAGCTGGTCGACGGCGAGGGCAAGGTGCTGGAAGGCGCCACCGACGGCAATCTCTGCATCGCCGATTCCTGGCCGGGCCAGATGCGCACCGTCTATGGCGACCACGACCGTTTCGTGCAGACCTATTTCTCGACCTACAAGGGCAAATACTTCACCGGCGACGGCTGCCGGCGCGACGCCGACGGCTACTACTGGATCACCGGCCGGGTCGATGATGTCATCAACGTTTCCGGCCACCGCATGGGCACGGCCGAGGTGGAATCGGCCCTGGTCAGCCACGACAAGGTGTCGGAAGCCGCCGTCGTCGGCTACCCGCACGACATCAAGGGCCAGGGCATCTACTGCTATGTCACGCTGATGGCCGGCACCCCATCGAGCGAGGAATTGCGCAAGGAACTGGTCGCGCATGTCCGCAAGGAGATCGGCGCCATCGCCACGCCCGACAAGATCCAGTTCGCGCCGGGCCTGCCGAAGACCCGTTCGGGCAAGATCATGCGGCGCATCCTGCGCAAGATCGCCGAGGACGATTTCGGCGCGCTCGGCGACACCTCGACGCTGGCCGATCCGGCCGTGGTCGACGATCTCGTCGCCAACCGGCAGAACAAGAAGGGCTGATGACCGGCGAGGTCGGCATCGTCAGTCAGCTCTGGCGCTATCCGGCGAGCTCGCTCGCCGGCGAACGGCTCGATGCCCTCTCCATCGGGCTGAAGACCGTCGACGGCGACCGGCTGTTCGGACTGGTCGACGCTTCCGACGGCGAGATCGCCAGGCCCGACCGCGAGGCCAGGTGGCACAAGGTGCCGCTGATCCGCACCCGGCTGAGCGAGGCCCCGGTGAACAAGGAATGGCGGCTCGAAGTGGCGGTGCCCGGCGGCGAATGGCTGCCCGCGCCGGATCCTGAAAGCGATCGCACGGTATCGGCCTTTCTCGGCTTCGAGGCCTCGATCCGGCCGTTCGGCGCGGAGAACGCGGCGCCCGGCTACGCCGGCCCGCTGACCGAGGCCCGCTATGCCAAGGCGCCGATCCATCTGCTCACCACGGCCTCGCTGGCCAGGCTGAAGACCCTGCATCTCGAAGGCACGCCCGATCCGCGCCGCTTCCGGCCCAACATCGTCGTCGAGATGGATCCGGTCGAAGGCTCCTTTCCGGAGACGGAGTGGATCGGCAGGAAGCTCGCGGTCGGCGATCTCAAGCTCACCGTCTGCGAACCCTGCCGCCGCTGCGGCTTCACCATCATCGCCCAGGACGGTTTCGACACCGATCCCGGCATTCTGCGCAATCTGGTGCGCCACAACGCCCACAATCTCGGCGTCTACTGCACGGTCGACCGGCCGGCACAGATAGAGATCGGCGCGCCGATGCGCTTGATGGACTGAAGCGGGTCGGGTCTACCGGTACAAATCCGCCCGCGTCGGCGGCAGGCCGCTCGGGCCGCGGGCGCGCTTGGTGGCCACAGTCTGGAAAATCTGCGCCGAGCCGCGCTCAAAGGTGATCGAGCAACCCGTCAGATAGAGCAGCCACAGCCGCGCCTTGGGCTCGCCGACCTCAGCGACCGCCTCGTCGAAGCGCGCATGCAGGCGCTCCGCCCACAGGCGGCAGGTTTGCGCATAATGCTCGCGCAGGTTTTCCACGTCATAGACGAGGAAGCCGTGCGCCTCGAGATTGCCGAGCGTCATGCCGATCGTGTCGAGCTCGCCGCCGGGAAAGATGTATTTGATCAGCGCCTTGTATTCCGGCCCCTTGCGCAGGGTCTTCTTCAGGTCGCCCTTGCTGCGCCGGGTGATGGCATGATGCAGATAGATGCCGCCGGGTTTCAGCAGGCGGTGGACGGCCGAGAAATAGGCAGCGTGGTTGGCGATGCCTAAATGCTCGAACATGCCGATCGACGAGATCTTGTCGAAAGTGCCCGAGAGTTCGGCATAGGATCTTATCTCGATGGTGATGCGGTCCTGCAGCCCCTCGGCGCGTATGCGCTCGCGGGCAAGCTCCGTCTGGGCCTGCGACAGCGAGACGCCGTGGCCGACGACGCCGTAATGCTTCGCCGCATGGATCAGCATCGCGCCCCAGCCGCAGCCGATGTCGAGCAACGTTTCGCCCGGCTTCAGCCTGAGCTTGCGGCAGATATGGTCGAGCTTGTCGATCTGCGCCTGGCCGATGCCGTTGGCGAAATCCCTGAAATAGCCGCAGCTATAGACCATGCGCTCGTCGAGGAAGAGCCGATAGAAGGCGTTCGAAATGTCGTAATGGTGCTGGATCGCCTCCTTGTTCGACCCGCTGACATAAGGGTTGCGGCCGGAAAGATCGCTGCGCGCCGTCATTTGTTTGCGCGAGAAAAGCACCGCCGGCAGGTCGCGCAAAATCGCCAGCTTCGGCAGCGATCTGAGCTTCGTCTTGAGCTTGCCTTGCGAAGGCAAGGCATAGAAATCGAACAGCGTGCCTTCTTCGATGTCGACGGTCTTGGAAATCCACATCTCGACCAGCGTCGAGAAGCGCGGCCGGCGAAGCAATTGCCAGACGATATCCTGGTCGTTGATGGTGAGCACCGGACCGCCGGCGGGACCGATGCGCTCGCCGGTCCAGAGCTTGACCGCGAAACCCGGTTTCAGCGTCTCGACGACCGTTCGTGCGATCCGCGCGGCTTTGTCGGCGGCGTCCATTCTCACCTCCCGATGAATGCGGACCTTCCCGGGCGCCACTGTCATCCAACTGGCCTGCGTAGCGCAATCCCGATCTGTTGCCCAAAAACACCGCGGGCAGGGATTTCCCGCCTGCCATTCCGTTGCGGCACCTTGCCATTTGCCGCGACGCACCCCATCATCTGTGTGTGTTCAACGAACTGAAAGGAGGTGATCCGATGTCGAGTGATTTCGTTTTCCATAACGTGAGCTCAGCGGATTGCACTTTCGGGAAGCAGTCTTCCCGTTAAGGCGCGAGACGCGCGGCAGGTAGCCCGATGGGGTTGCCGCCGGAAGCCGCGTCATGGACGGAAACACGGAAGGCCGCCGGCTTCGTCAAGAAGCGGCGGCCTTTTCCTTTTGGCGTCGGCGCTGCAGGTCAGCGGCTGATTGTAAGCTTTTCGATATTGCGGCTGATTTCGCCGAAGGCCTGTTTCAGTTCGGCGCCGTTGGCGGCCTCGTAATAATGCTTGAGCGACGAGGTGTCGTCAGTCGCGCAGTCCTTCAACAGGGACTTGGCCTGATCGCGTTCGGTCGCGGACATGCCCGGGTCGTTGAGATCGAAGCCGATGGTGAATATCTCGATGCCGTCGCGCTTCATGTTATCGCAGATGTTTTCGGCATTGGCGCGCGACTTTTGACCTTGATCCTGCGACCGCGACGCGCCGCGTCCGCCGGCAAAGGCAGTGTTGAACTGGCCGTCCGTCATCAGGATGGCGATCTTGGCCACCCTGTTCCGATCGAAGTTGGCGGGGCCGGCACCCAGGCGGGCGCTCGAGATTGCCGTGCGCCAGGATGGCGAGAGCATGTAGTAACCCCATTGCGCGGCAATGCCACCTGCGGTCACGCCCCCAGCCTGAAAATGATCGATCGCCGTCAGCAGCTTGTCCGCATCGGCAGTCAGCGGAACCAGCGCAGCCGTAGGGCATAGCTTCATGCGGTAGTCGCGGTTGACTTTGGCCAGATAGATCTTGCCCTGGTTGTCCCGGCGTTGCGTGTAGGGCCCGTCCGATGAATAATCGGCGTAGCCGTCCTTGTCCTTGCGCTCGGTTGCGCAATGGTCGGACACGGTGGCGGAAACCGCAACCGGGGCATCGATCGGCGGAGGCACTTTCGGCCCCGCCTCGGTCTCGACGAAGACGGTATCGGCCAGACCACCGGTGTTGACGGCTTCGGCGTAGGGTATGATCGATACGCGAATCCGGGGATCGTTGGAATCCCGGTTCTGATCCAGGAGATCCTTGACCGTCTGCGATGCGGCCGTCTGCAGGTCGCCGATCTTGTTGGTCTTGGTGCGCCAGTCGGGCCTCATCGAACCGGTGACGTCGAGCATCATCGCCACCTCGACGGTCTTGTCCGAATAGAGCGCCGTGGTCGAGGCAGTCACGCGCCGCATATTGCTGGTGCTGAACAGCGGGAAAAAGAGGCCGACATCGACATGCGCATCCGCCTGCACGGTATTGGCCGTCCTGTTGACCGTGAGCTTGTCGAGCACGATCTTGTTGGCCTGCAGTATGCCGGCCGTGCTGTTGGCGTCGAGAAACGCCTGCACCGTTTTGCTGGCATCGGTTTCCGTAATGACGCCGAGGGTGAGATCGCGGGCCGTCGAGGTGACAGCGGCGTCGACGACGCCCTGCAGGCTCGACCTTGCATTGTAGAGTTGCGAGATATTGACCGCGAATCCCGCCCCCAGCGCGAGGACCGATGCGGCAGCTCCGAACAGAACCGCGAAATTGCCTTCGCGATTGCGGGCAAAGCGGTCCACCCCACGAACGACGCCTCTGAACTGCCGCATCTCTTCCGCCTCCACTGTCCGCGGCACCGTGCCGCTCGGCAGAGGCCTTGCAGGATTTCGGCCAGACGCGGGCGACGGCCGCCGCAAGGCGATTAACAGGCAGTTAACCGATTGTTTTTGCTAGCTTTCGAAAAATTTGAAGGTCAACGCGAAGTAAACGAAAATGCCTTGGAAACGCGACCTTCATGAAGCGCTTACCATAGTCTTGAAGACTGTCGCGGTCGTTCTCTCTTCGGCACAATCGAACTGTGCCGAAGCGGGTCAGCGGCTCCGGTGAAACACGGCGCGGCGCAGGGTCTGTTGAGATTCAGGTCAGGCCGAGTCGAGAAGGGCGGCTTCCGAGAACCGGAGCGGAGCGTACTTAAAGTACGTGAGCACCGGAAGCGCAGGAGGCCGTCCTTCGCAGGCCGGCCTCACCTGAATATCGACAGAACCTACCCCAGCATCCGCGCGCTGCCCGTCCGATCGACGCCATGATGCGGGGATTGAAGTGGTTGCTTTCCTTCTCGTAGGTCCAGACCTTGAACAGGCCGGGCCGGTGCGCGCCGAAACTGTGCAGCAGCGGCACGTCGGTGGCATCGCGGCCGCGGGCGACTTCCATCCAGGCCGAGAAGTCCATCGGCGCCGCCTTCTCAGGCGGTGCCGGCCGGTCTAAACTGGGCTCTGCGTTTCGCCCCTCCCCGAAAACGATTCTCCAGGACATCCGATGTTTGCAGGCTCAAAATTCGCCGCCTTCCTATTCGACATGGACGGTACGGTGCTTAACTCGATCGCCGCGGCGGAACGGGTGTGGGCAAAATGGGCGGAGCGACACCGCCTCGACGTGGCGAGTTTCCTGCCGACGATCCACGGCAAGCGCGCGATCGAGACGATCGCGGAACTGAGGCTGCCGGGGGTAGACGCCGTCGCCGAAGCCGATGCGCTGCTCAAGGCCGAGGCGGAGGACCTCGAAGGCATCGTCCCGATTCCCGGCGCCATCGCGTTTCTGCAATCGCTGCCGCCGGAGCGCTGGGCGATCGTCACCTCGGCACCGCGCCAGCTGGCGCTGCTGCGCATCGAGGCGGCCGGCATTCCGGTTCCCGCCATGATGGTCACGGCCGAAGACGTCACCCATGGCAAGCCGGCGCCGGACTGCTTCCTTTTGGCGGCAAAGCGTCTCGGCGTCGAGGCGCGCGACTGCCTGGTCTTCGAGGATGCGCCGGCGGGCATCGCGGCAGGCGAGGGTTCCGGCGCATCGGTGGTGGTGATCAGCGCCACGCATGTCCACCCGCTGGTCACGCCGCACCCGACAATCCGTTCCTATGACGAAATCGGCATCGCGGTCGACGATACCGGTTTCATCGCATTGTCGCCGACACGGGCTGCGGCCTAGTCGCTCGTACATCGACTTTGACGGATTGTAGGCTGTCGGCAGGCGAGATTTTCACCGTTCGTTTCGATTGGCCGAAGCCTCCGTGACGTCGTCATCCACGGGCGGAGCGACGCGAAGCGGAGCGCAGACCCGAGGATCCAT
>NZ_VFWS01000139.1:0-13379 GCF_006443065.1 Mesorhizobium sp. B1-1-5
CCTTCCGCGCCGCCGCCGAGACGCTGCCGAAAGGCAATCGCCGCCGCCGCTTCTGGAGCGATTTCTTCGCCGGCGCGCCGGCCAAGGCCATCGAAGCGGGCGACCTCGCCGAGGCGCATGGCGCGGCGCTCGACCTCTTGGCCCAGGACGCTTCGGTCGAGGGGCATATCGCGCTGGTCGGCGCCGGTCCGGGCGCGGAGGACCTTTTGACCTTGCGCGCGCATCGCCTGCTGTTGGAGGCCGAGGCCATCGTCTACGACGCGCTGGTGCCGGAGGCGATCGTCGCCATGGGTCGCCGCGACGCCGAGCGCCTGCCGGTGGGAAAACGCAAGGGCTGCCATTCCAAGAGCCAGGAAGAGATCAACGCGCTGCTCATCGAACTGGGCCGCGCCGGCAAGCGCGTGGTGCGGCTGAAGTCAGGCGACCCGCTGGTGTTCGGACGCGCCGGCGAAGAAATCGCTCCAGAAGCGGCGGCGGCGATTGCCTTTCGGCAGCGTCTCGGCGGCGGCGCGGAAGGACGCGGCAAGTGCCGCCAGCCGGCCGAGCGACGGCGACAGCATGCGGTCGATGCGCCCGCGCAGCATCTGCGCCAGAACCGGTCCGGCGCCCTCTGTGCCGATGGCGATCGCCACCGGCGCCCGGTTGACCAGCGCGGGCGTGAAGAAATCGCATAGCTCGGGACGGTCCACGGCGTTGACCGGGATGCCCAGCCGCCGCGCGTCCTCGACGACGCGGCGATCGAGCGCCTCGTCGCCGCTGGCGGCGAACGCCAGGGCGGCACCTTGGAGATGCGCGGCCTCATAGGCGGCGTTGATGTGAACAGCGCCGGCCGACGCGATGAAATCCAGCAAGCCGTCGCTGGCATCGTCGGCAACGATGCGCAACACCGCGCTGGATTGCGAAAGCAGCCGCGCCTTGGCGAGCGCCTCCTCGCCATTGCCGACGATGGCTACGGCTTCGCCGTCGACCCGCATGAAGACGGGAAAGGCATTGAGCTTGGTGTTGGCTGGTGACATGGCGATGAGCAATACTGAAACAGTTTGGCAGTTTTACGCGGCCACGCCCAAAATCAGAAGGCAAGCACTCGCGCGCCGCCGAACGGCAGGCAATCGCTTTTTCGCAACCGCGAAGGCCAAGAGAAAAAAATTCTACTTCGAGGGTGAGACGGCCGGACCGGCATAAGAAACCGCCTTGATCCGTCGTAATTTTTAGCGCGTGACGGGGAAAGCCGCAAAACGATTTATTCTAAATTCCACTAAGTTACTAGATTAAAGCCGACCCTGCGCGGATCGGCGCTCGACCGTGTCCGCCGGAAGCGATCGAGACGCCATCGCCGGATCGGAACAATCATGCCTCGCGGCTCGTTTGCCTAGCAATCCATTTGCCGATCCCAAGCTCCATCTATCGGCAAGCAGCAGGCAAGGAGGAACGCCATGAGCATCAAGCTGAAACACGGACTGTGGGTCATCGTGGCCGATGGCGAAAAGGCGCTCTTCCTGCGCAACCGGGGCGACAGCAAATTCCCGAACCTGGAAGTGGTGCAGGAGATGGAGCAGGACAACCCCGCCACGCGCGAGCAAGGCAGCGGAAAGCCGGGCCGGTACAGCAACGAGGGACCTCGCAGCGCCATTGAGGAGACCGACTGGCACCGTCTCGGCAAGGAACGCTTCGCCGTCGACATTGCCGACCGGCTCTACAAGCTGGCGCATCGAGGCGCGTTCGACGCCGTCGTGCTGATCGCGCCGCCGCAGGTGCTTGGCGAGATGCGCCAGAAACTGCACAAGGAGGTTTGCGAAAAGGTGCAGGCGGAAATCCCGAAGACACTCACGAACCATACAATTCCCGACATCGAGAACCTGCTCCAGGCGGCATGAAGCGGCGAAAGGAAAGCGGCTTGGGGCAAGACAGGGTCCCGAAGCCGCCTCCCCGCGCCGCCAATCCGGCGATCAACGTCATTGCCCGCGCTCATTCCGATGCCGAGGTCGAGCATCTCAAAGGGCTCGGCGCCGACATCGTGATCATGGGCGAGCGCGAGATCGCCCGCGCCATCGTCGAGGTGGTAACCGGCAAGACCACCGATCGGGCCGGGCCCGCCATGGAAATCAACCCGCAGCCCGCTTGATGGATGTCAGGCCAGGAACGCGGAACCACCATTCTGCGCGATATCGCTGAGATATTTCGCCGGCGGCTTGCCCAGCGCCTTCTTGAACATGGTGATGAAGGCGGTGACGGATTCATAGCCGAGATCGCCCGACACCTGCTGCACGCTGGCGCCGGAAGACAGCTCCCGAAGCGCGACGATCAGCTGCAGCTGCTGGCGCCAGCGCCCGAAGCTCAGGCCCGTCTCCTTCACGACGAGGCGCGCCAGGCTGCTCTCGCTGAGCGCTACGCGGTCCGCCCACTCCGCCAGCGTGCTGCGATCGGCAGGGTCGTCGGCCAGCGCTTCGGCGATCCGACGCAGCCGCGGCTCGGCCGAGATCGGCAAATGCAATTGCTGGACAGGCATACGCGGCAATTCCGCGAGCAGCACGCTTCCAAGGAAATTGCCGCGCGCATCGTCCGGCGCGCACTCCGACAGTTCGACGATCAACTCCCGCAGCAGCGGCGAGATCGAAAGCGTGCAGCACCGGTCCGGCAGGTCGGCGGCGCCGGGCTCGATATAGACGAAGAAAATCCGCGCGTTCGCCGTCGCGATGTTGCTGTGTTCCATGCGGCTCGGCACCCACACCCCGCAATGCGGCGGCACCATCCAAAGCCCGCTCGGAACGCGGCAGATAACGCCGCCGCCGAGCGCGACGACGAGCTGCCCCTTGCGATGCCAATGCTCACGCGCCTCGGCCCTGGTCTCGGTGACATCGACGCCAACAGCCATCGCCGGCGCGGCCACGTCGTCGACGTCGAAATCCAGCCAGGGCCAGCGAAGCGGCTGTCTCATTCTTGACTTCTTTCAGCGATCATCTGGCTTTATCTCTAAATTCTTCGACCACGGAAGTCGATAGGCTTCAGCCAATTCCAAACGCCAATTTCAAAAGGAGGGGCCATGCTCGCTCTCGCCATCTCTTCCGACAGCGCCGACCGGCTGAAGCTCACCGAGGTCGATCACCCAAACTGCAATGGAAATGAAGCATTGGTGGCAGTTCATGCAACATCGTTGAATCGTGGCGAGCTGCGCCTGCTCGGCATACGACCTGACGGGTGGATACCTGGCCAGGACATCGTCGGCATTGTCGAGCGCGCGGCGGCCGATGGCTCAGGCCCGACCGCGGGCACGCGCGTTGCCGCCTTGGTCGACCAGGCCGGCTGGGCTGAACGGGTGGCCGTTCCGACCGATCGTCTTGCCGTCGTGCCGGACGCAGTCAGCTTCGCCGCCGCAGCTACACTTCCCGTCGCGGGCACGACGGCGCTGAGGACCTTGCGCCATGGCGGCGACCTGGCCGGACAGCAGGTCCTGATCACCGGCGCAAGCGGCGCGGTCGGCCGCTTCCAGGTCCAGATCGCCCGCGAGCAAGGCGCTTCGGTGACAGCGGTCGCTTCGGCACGGCATCACGATGATCTTCGCGGTCTGGGCGCCGGGCAGGTCGTCGGGTCGATCGAACTGGCCGAGGGACCCTTTTCGCTGATCACCGAGTCGGTCGGCGGCAAAAGCCTCGCCGATGCGATCGAACGCATCGCGCCCGGCGGGACCATCGTCATGTTCGGTTCGAGCAGCGGCGAGCTCACGCCGATCGGCTTCCGCCAATTCGTTCCCGGCCACGAAGGCGCGCGGCTACAGACCTTCGCCTATTACACGTCCGGTTCAGCCATCGGCGCCGACATCGCCGCGCTGCTCGATCTTGTCGCGGCCGGCCGGCTGGAGACCCGCGTGGCCATGACGGTGCCGTGGGCGGACATCGGCCGGGCCCTGGACGCGCTGCGGCAGCGCAGCTTCAGCGGCAAAGCCGTTGTCACCATGGCTTGAAGTCAGCCAATCACACGTGCTGGCCGCCATTGATGTGGATTTCCGAGCCGGTGACGTAGGACGCCTGGCCCGAGCACAGGAAGAAAATGATGTCGGCGACTTCCGAAGTGGCACCCAGCCGTCTCAGCGGGATCGTCTCGACTATTCTGTCGGTGCCGGGCGACAGGATCGCCGTGTCGATCTCGCCCGGCGCGATGGCGTTGACGCGGATGCCGTGCGGCCCGAAGTCATGCGCCATCTCGCGCGTCAGCGAGCCGAGCGCCGCTTTCGACGTGGCATAGGCCGTGCCGGCGAACGGATGCACCCTGGTGCCGGCGATCGAGGTGACATTGACAATCGATCCCTTGGCGGCGGCAAGTTCCTTGAACAGCCCCCTCGCCAGCATGATCGGCGCGAAGAAATTGACCTGGAACACGTCGCGCCAGACATGCATCGGCGTCTCGATCGAGTCCATGCGCCTGCCGTCTTTCAGCTTCGGCGAGATGCCGGCATTGTTGACCAGGGCGTGCAGCTGCCCGCCATGCGCCTCAAGCCGGTGACGGATTTCCGAAACGGCGATGCCGACGTCTTCCTGGTCGGCGAGGTCGACCTTGATGTGGTCCTCGGGGCCGGCCGGCCACGGGCAATCCTCGGCAAAGGCCTGCCGCGAGCAGGTGATGACGCGCCAGCCCTCGCGCGAAAAGCGCTTCACCGTCGCGTGACCGATGCCCCGGCTGGCACCGGTGAGCACGATGGTTTTTCTGCTGTCGGTCTCGGCCATGGTTTTGTCTCCGGCCGGACATGTAGCCGAAGGCGCTTGCCATTACGAGAGGTGAAGTTGCCGCTCTAACCGCCGCCCAGTATATCGAGGATCGAAGTCCGGCGCTTTTTCGTCGGGCCGCCGACATTGCCGGGCGGCACCGGATGCTTGATCGAGGCGGTTTCGCCGCTGTCGCTCGGCATGCCGAAGCCGGCGGCATCGACGGTCTCGGCAGGTCGCGTGGTCCGCACCTGACGCGCGGGCGCCTGGGCGACAGGCTGCGATTGAGCAGCAGGCTGTGACTGGCCGACAGCTGCAGGCGGCGCAGGCGGCGGCTGCGAGGCGTCCGCCGACGGGATCTCGTCCGGCACGATCGTGTCGGACGGCGTCGACTTCCAGGTGCCGGGCAGCGGCCGCACCGGCACGCCCTCATGCGCGGCCACCATGAATTCGTGCCAGGCCTGCGCTGGCAAGGCGCCGCCGGTGACCTTCTTCATCGGGCTGCCGTCGTCATTGCCGAACCACACGCCGGTCGTGAGATTGGCGGTGTAGCCGACGAACCAGGCGTCGCGCGAGTTCTGGCTGGTGCCGGTCTTGCCGGCAGACGGCCAATTGAAGGCCGCCTTCTTGGCGGTGCCGATCTCGACCGTGCCGGTCATCATCGAATTCATCATGCCGACGACATCGGCCTTGATGACGCGCGGCGCGCTGCCGCCGCTGTTCTCGTAAAGCACCTTGCCGTCGCCGGTGGTGATGCGGCGGATGAAATGGACGTCCGGCTTGTAGCCGCCATTGGCGAACGGGACGTAGGCGGAAGTCAGCTCCAGCGGCGTCACCTCCGAGGTGCCGAGCGCGATCGAGGTGTTGGCCTGCAGGTCGGACTGGATGCCCATGCGATGCGCGGCTTCCACCACCGCGTCGGGCCCGACTTCCATGGTGAGCTGCGCCGCCACCGAGTTCAGCGACTTGGCCAACGCCGTCGCCAGCGTCACCTTGCCGTAATATTTGCCGCCGTAATTGTCGGGCGTCCATTTGCCGATTTTGATCGGCGCGTCGTTGCGCACGCTGTCCGGCGTGCGGCCTGCTTCCAGCGCCGCCATGTAGACGAACGGCTTGAAGGCCGAGCCTGGCTGCCGCCGCGCTTCCGAGGCGCGGTCGAACTGGCTGGTCGAATAATCATAGCCGCCGACCATGGCGCGCACCGCGCCGGAATCGTCGATCGACACCAGCGCGCCCTGCGTGACGTTGAGCTTCTTGCCGCTTTCGTCGATCAGCCGGCGGATCGATTGTTCGGCAAGCTTCTGCAGGGTCAAGTCGACAGTAGTGTCGACGATGATGTCGCCGCGCACGTCGCCGATGAGATCGGGAAGCTCCTCCATCACGGTGTCGGCGACATAATTCTCGGAGCCGGTCCAGTAGGACGGCGCGCGCGTCGCCGGCGCGCTCAGCGCCACCTTGTATTCCTTGTCGCTGATCTTGCCTTCCTCGCGCATGGCCGCGAGCACGAGCTGGGCCCGCTCCTCGGCCGCCTTCGGGTCGCGCGCCGGCGAAAGCTTGGACGGCGCCTTGAGCAGGCCCGCCAGCAGTGCTGCCTCCGAAAGGCTCACGTCGCGCGCGCTCTTGCCGAAATAGCGCCGCGAAGCCGCTTCCACGCCATAGGCCCCGGATCCGAAATAGACCCGGTTGAGGTACATTTCGAGGATCTGGTCCTTGCTGTGCTTGTGCTCCAGCCACAGCGCCAGGAGCACTTCCTGCACCTTGCGCTCCAGCGTGCGGTCCGGCGTCAGGAACAGGTTCTTCGCCAGCTGCTGCGTCAGCGTCGAGCCGCCCTGCGAGAAATGGCCGCCGAGAACGTTGGTGACCATGGCGCGTGAAAGCCCGATCGGGTCGATGCCGAAATGCGAATAGAAGCGGCGGTCCTCGATGGCGACGACGGCTTGCGGGATATAAGGCGACATTTCGTGCAGGCCGACGGCCTCGCCGCCCGACATGCCGCGATTGGCGATCAGCCCGCCATCGACCGACACGATCTTGATGTTGGGCGCGCGGTCGGGGATCGACCAGGTGGTCGCCGCCGGCATCTTGGCGCCGTAATAGACGACGATGCCGGCCGCCGCGATGCCGCCCCAGATGCAGAGCACGAAGCACCAGTAGACCAGGCGGGTGGCGATGCCGAGCAAGCCCCGCCGGCTTCCGCCGCGCCCGCGGCGTGAGGCTTTCGCCTTGGCGGATTTGCCTTTTGCAGTGGATTTACGGCTGCGCGGCACGACGCGATCCTCCTCGCTGACCGAAAAGCCTTCGGAGGATTTCGCGCGCGGCGCCCCCTCGAAGCTCGGTTCGATGCGACTGTCTCTGCGGTTCGCCATGCGCTCTTGCTAGCCTGCCCCCGGGTGCCGATGGCGTTCGGGTTGAAGACTAGATGCGGCGATTTAAGGGCGGGTTAAAGCAGGGTTTATGCAGCCTTGTGAAAACCCTTAGGATTTCCGAATCCGCTAACCGGCCGGCGTCATTTTGCCGGCATAGGTACATCATTCATGACGACAATGTTGTCGGGACCGCAGCCGAAGCGCCGGACTCCCGGCTGGCCACCATGGTCAATTCTGCTGGATCGAAATGCCCTTGTCGTCGATCTTGAGCTCGACGCCTTTTGGCCTGGTCTGCTCCCGATAGACATAGATGCCGAGCGCGATGACCACCGCGACCAGCCCACCGATGATGAGATAGAGCGTGTTCTGCCTCATTGCGCCCCCTGTTTCGGTCGAGACCCGCTTTGAAATTGTCAGGCGAGGATCGCCTACTGGTCATCGTCGCCATCATCGGATGCCGGCCGCCAGCTCGTCGGATCGACCTTCTTCTGCGTGTCGCTGTCGGTGTAGACCCACCAGCCGCCGTCGCGATATTGCCCGACGGATTCGTTGACGACGCCGTCGCGGTCCTTCCACATGATCGTTACTTTGGAGCCGTCCTTCGGCGCGCTTTCTATCGATTTGCGCTCTGCCATTTCACTTCTCCACGGGCTGGGGTCGACGGATCTTCGTCCCTCAACTATGCGCGAAAATATCTTCCTCAGCCCAGCCCATAAGGTCGAGCTTGGCGCGCGTCGGCAGGAAACGGAAGCAGGCGTCCGCCTCCTTGGTGCGGTTCTCGCGCGCCAGGCGCGCCCCCAGCACCTCGCGCAACCTGTGCAGGTAGAGCACGTCCGAGGCGGCATATTCGAGCTGTTCGGGCGAGAGCGTTTCGGCCGCCCAGTCGGAGGATTGCTGCACCTTGGACAGGCCGATGCCGAGCAGTTCGCCGCAGAGATCCTTCAGCCCGTGGCGGTCGGTATAGGTGCGGGTGAGCCGCGAGGCGATCTTGGTGCAGAACACCGGCTCGGCCATCACGCCGAAGGCATGGTAGAGCACGGCGATGTCGAAGCGGCCGTAGTGAAACAGCTTGGTGATCGTGTTGTTTCTCAACAGGCTGGCGAGGTTCGGCGCCTCCTTCTGGCCTGGTGAGATCTGGATGACATCGGCGCTGCCGTCGCCGGGCGAGATCTGCACCACGCAGAGCCGGTCGCGATGCGGGTTGAGCCCCAGCGTCTCCGTGTCGATGGCGACCGCCCCGACATTGTAGCGCGACAGGTCGGGCAGATCGTTTTTGTGGAAACGGATATCGGTCATTCTCTTCTCCGGGTCGCGCCTGCGGCGTTGCGCATTCTCGCAACGCCGCAGCACTTCGCGCTAGCTAATTCGTCCTCGCCGCGATCCGGAGAAAAATCAACAGAAAGTTGAATCTCAAGGCCTTCGTGATTTTCGCTCAGCGGGTCAGCGCGTCGAGAATGCGCGCCCAGGACCGCTGCCCCTTGTGGAACGAGGTCAGCTCATATTTCTCGTTCGGCGAATGGATGCGGTCGTCGTCGAGGCCGAAGCCGACCAGCAGCGATTCCATGCCGAGATAGGTCTGGAAATCGCCGACCACGGGAATGGAGCCGCCGCCGCCTGTCGTGACCGCCTGCTTGTCCCATTCGTCGGACAGCGCATCCTTGGCCTTGGCCAGGAACGGCGAGTCATAGGAAAGCTGGATCGCCGGCGAACCGCCATGCGGGTGGAATTCGACCGAGCAATCGGCCGGGATGCGCTCGCGCACGAAGGCCTGGAAGGCGGCGCGGATCTTCTTCGGATCCTGCTTGTGCACGAGCCGGAACGACACTTTCGCCGACGCTTGCGCCGCAATCACCGTCTTGAAACCCTTGCCGGTATAACCGCCGATGATGCCGTTGAATTCCGCCGTCGGCCGCGCCCAGGTGAGCTCGAGCACCGAGCGGCCCTTTTCGCCGGCCGGAATGGAGAGGCCGACCGGTCCGAGGAAGGTTTCGGCCGTCTCGCCAAGTCCCTCCCAGGATTTCAGCACCTGCGAGGGCGTCTCCTCGACGCCGTCATAGAAGCCCGCAATGGTGACGCGGCCGTCCCTATCGTGAATGTCGGCCAGCACCTTGGCCAGGATGCGGATCGGATTGGCGGCCGGGCCGCCATAGAGGCCCGAATGCAGGTCGCGGTTGGCCGCCTTGACGGTGACCTCCTCTCCGACCATGCCGCGCAGCGACACGCAGATCGACGGCGTCTCGCGGTTCCACATGCCGGTGTCGCAGACCAGCGCGAAATCCGCCTTCAGCTCGGCGGCGTTGGCTTCCAGGAACGGCTTCAGCGACGGCGAGCCGGATTCCTCCTCGCCCTCGAACAGAATGGTGACGCGGCAGGGCAGATTGCCATGCACCTGCTTCCACGCGCGGCAGGCCTCGACGAAGGTCATCAACTGCCCCTTGTCGTCGGCCGAGCCGCGCCCGGTGATCACCTTGCGGCCGGGCTCGAGCTCCTTGACCGACGGCGCGAACGGATCGGTTTCCCACAATTCGATCGGATCGACCGGCTGGACGTCGTAGTGGCCGTAGAACAGCACATGCGGCGCGCCCGCCGGTCCCTCGTGATGCGCCACCACCATCGGATGTCCGGGCGTATCGCGCATACTGGCGTCGAAGCCGATCAGCTTGAGCTCGGCGACCAGCCATTCGGCACCCGTGCGGCAATCGGCGGCAAAGGCCGGATCGGTGGAGATCGACCTGATGCCGAGCAGGCCGAACAGCCGCTCCAGGCTCTGGTCGAGATTCTGGTCGAGACGGTCGAGGACGGGGGAGATTCTGGACATGCGCTTTGCCTTTCGATTTTGGGCAGACCCTAAAGGGCCATGCCGAAAACGAAAAGCCCGCGATCATTGGACCAAGCGGGAAAGGCTTGCCTGAAGGCAAAAAAGAACCGCCGTGGTGGAGGGGGAACCACGGCGGTCTTTACTCGAAACGATGCGGCAGCCCGGAGAGGGGGGATAGGCTGCCGCAATTGCCCGGGATAGGCGGGGGACGGGCCTTACTCCGGACTTCGGCGAAAAACTGCCGATGACGTGTATTTGGGTCCGTGAACATGGCGATTCAAGGGCACGAAAATTACACTTTTGTAACATGCCCGTGAGCGGCAAATTTCCAGCCGGACAGGATGTGTCAGGGGTATTGCCCGAACCGGTGGGTTCCACAGCCTTAGCCATGGACCGCGAAGCCGGGCCGCGCTATCCCTGCCGGCATGAAAAAAGGCGATCACCTCTTCCTCGTCGACGGCTCCGGCTACATTTTTCGCGCCTATCACGCGCTGCCGCCGCTCAACCGCAAATCCGACGGCCTGCCGACCAGCGCCGTGCTCGGCTTCTGCAACATGGTGTGGAAGCTGATGCAGGACGCCCGCAACACCGATGTCGGCGTGGTGCCGACGCATTTCGCCGTCATCTTCGACTATTCGTCGAAAACCTTCCGCAGCGATCTCTACCCCGAATACAAGGCCAACCGCTCCGCTCCGCCGGAAGACCTGATCCCGCAATTCGGCCTGATCCGCCAGGCGACCGCGGCCTTCAATGTCCCTTGCATAGAGACGGAGGGTTTTGAAGCCGACGATATCATCGCGACTTATTGCCGGCTGGCTTGCGAAGCCGGCGCCGATACCACCATCATCTCCTCCGACAAGGATCTGATGCAGCTGGTCGGTCCGACCGTCGGCATGTACGACCCGATGAAGGATCGCCAGATCGGCATTCCCGAGGTGATCGAGAAATGGGGCGTGCCGCCCGAAAAGATGATCGATCTGCAGGCGCTGACCGGCGACTCGGTCGACAACGTCCCGGGCGTGCCCGGCATTGGCCCGAAAACCGCGGCGCAATTGCTGGAGCAGTTCGGCGACCTCGATGGACTGCTGGCGCGCGCTTCGGAGATCAAGCAGGAGAAACGGCGCGAGACCATCATCGCCAATGCCGACAAGGCGCGCATCTCGCGCGAGTTGGTGACGTTGAAGAACGACGTGCCGCTGAAGGAAGGGCTGGACGATCTTGTCCTGCATGCGCCGGATGGCCCGAAGCTGATCGGCTTCCTGAAGACGATGGAGTTCACCACGCTGACCCGACGCGTCGCCGAAGCGACCGCAACGGACATTGGCGAGGTCCAGGCCACCGCCATCACAATCGAGCGCGCCGATACCGCGCATGGCCCCGATGTCGGCGCCGGCGCGCCGCCGGTGCCAAGGCCGGCGGCCGCGCCGAACGATGCTTTAAAACCGGCTGCGCCGGTCAGGGGCGAGGACGCGCCGCCGCAAGGCGACACCCCATCGCTCCTCTCTGCCCTGCGGCTGGAGCAGGCGGCCGCTCGCAAGATCGACCCTTCTGCCTATGCGCCCATTCGCGACGCAACAGCGCTCGAGGCCTGGATAGCCGAAGCCCGCGAGGCCGGTGTCCTTGCGTTCGACGCCGAGACCAACTCGTCCGACCCGATGCGGGCGGACCTGATCGGCCTTTCCATGGCGCTCGCGCCTGGCCGCGCCGTCTATGTGCCGCTCGCCCACAAGAGCGGCAATGGCGACCTGCTCGGCGGCGGCATGCTGGAGAACCAGATCCCGGTCCGCAAGGCGCTGGCGCTGCTGAAGCCGCTGCTTGAGGACCGGTCGGTCCTCAAGATCGTCCAGGATATGAAATACGACATCGTCGTGATGAGCCGGCACGGCATCGAGGTCGGCCCGTTCGACGACACGATGCTGATCTCCTACGTGCTCGACGCGGGCACATCCGGCGGTCACGACCTCGTCTCGCTATCGGAGAAGTGGCTCGGCCACGCGCCGGCCTCGAAGAAGGAACTCGCCGGATCGGGCAAGAGCGCCATCGGCTTCGACCAGGTCGATATAGAGCGTGCGACCGCCTACGCTGCCGAGCAGGCCGACCTGGCGCTGCAGCTCTGGCAGGTGCTGAAGCCGAGGCTTGCCGCCAAGGGCCTCGTTTCCGTCTATGAGCGTCTGGAGCGGCCGCTGGTGCCGGTGCTCGCCCGGATGGAACAGCGCGGCATCTCGGTCGACCGCCAGATCCTGTCGCGGCTCTCCGGCGAATTGGCCCAGGGTGCGGCCCGCGTCGAGGAAGAAATCTATGGGATCGTCGGCGAGCGCATCAACATCGGCTCACCGAAACAGCTCGGCGACATATTGTTCGGCAAGATGGGCCTGCCGGGCGGCTCGAAGACCAAGACCGGCCAATGGTCGACCTCGGCACAGCTTTTGGAAGATCTCGCCGCCGAGGGCCACGAGCTGCCGCGCAAGATCGTCGACTGGCGCCAGCTCACCAAGCTGAAGTCGACCTATACCGACGCGCTGCCCGGTTTCATCAACCCCGGCACCAACCGCGTCCACACTTCCTATGCGCTGGCAGCGACCACCACCGGGCGCCTGTCATCCTCCGACCCCAATCTGCAGAACATCCCGGTGCGCACGGCGGAAGGGCGCAAGATCAGGACCGCCTTCATTGCGGAGAAAGGCCACAAGCTGGTCTCGGCCGACTACAGCCAGATCGAATTGCGCGTGCTTGCCCATGTCGCCGAAATCCCGCAGCTCAAGCAGGCCTTCGCCGACGGCGCCGACATTCATGCCATCACCGCGTCGGAAATGTTCAATGTGCCGGTCGAAGGCATGCCTTCGGAAGTGCGCCGGCGCGCCAAGGCGATCAATTTCGGCATCATCTACGGCATCTCGGCCTTCGGCCTCGCCAACCAGCTGTCGATCCCGCGCGAGGAGGCGGGCGCCTACATCAAACGCTATTTCGAGCGTTTTCCGGGTATCCGGGACTATATCGAGGAAACCAAGGCCTATGCGCGGGAGAACGGTTTCGTCGAGACGATCTTCGGCCGCCGCATCCACTATCCGGAGATAAGGGCTTCCAACCCGTCGGTGCGCGCCTTCAACGAGCGCGCCTCGATCAACGCCAGGCTCCAGGGCACCGCCGCCGACATCATCCGCCGCGCCATGGTGCATATGGAAGAAGCGCTGGACAAGGCGAAGCTCTCCGCCCGCATGCTGTTGCAGGTCCACGACGAGCTGATCTTCGAGACGGTGGAAGCGGAGGTCGAGGCGACGATCCCCGTGGTGCGCAAGGTGATGGAGAATGCGCCGATGCCGGCGGTCTCGATGTCGGTGCCGCTGCATGTCGATGCGCGAGCGGCGAACAACTGGGACGAGGCGCATTAGGCGCCTCACGTTCGTTCGTCATCCACGGGCGGAGCAAGGAGCGAAGCGACGCGGCGAAGACCCGAGGATCCATGCCGTGACGCAGGCCGTAAAACGCGGCGGTTGCGGA